>NZ_JABULD010000277.1:0-2398 GCF_014060985.1 Pseudomonas sp. MD195_PC81_125 | reverse complement strand
TCGAGGTTCGTATGGGTAAAGGTAAGGGTAACGTGGAATACTGGGTTGCCCAGATTCAGCCAGGCAAAGTCCTGTATGAAATCGAGGGTGTTTCTGAAGAGCTGGCGCGTGAGGCTTTCGCCCTGGCTGCTGCAAAGCTGCCGCTCGCCACCTCCTTTGTTAAACGGACGGTGATGTGATGAAAGCGAATGAACTTCGTGAAAAATCCGCACAGCAGCTGAACGAGCAACTGCTCGGCTTGCTGCGCGACCAGTTCAATCTGCGCATGCAGAAAGCAACTGGCCAGTTGGGGCAGTCTCATCTGCTCTCGCAAGTTAAGCGTGACATCGCTCGCGTGAAGACTGTGCTCAACCAGCAGGCAGGTAAGTGATCATGGCTGAAGCCGAAAAAACTGTCCGTACGCTGACTGGCCGTGTTGTCAGCGACAAGATGGACAAAACCATCACCGTTCTGATCGAGCGTCGCGTTAAGCACCCGATCTACGGTAAATACGTTAAGCGTTCGACTAAGCTGCACGCGCACGACGAAACCAATCAGTGCCACATCGGCGACAAAGTCACTATTCGTGAAACTCGTCCGATGGCCAAGACCAAGTCTTGGGCGCTGGTTGATGTTCTCGAACGCGCTGTGGAAGTCTAAGGGCTAGGGGTCGGAGAAATTATATGATTCAGACTCAATCCATGCTCGATGTGGCCGATAACAGCGGCGCTCGCCGTGTTATGTGCATCAAGGTGCTGGGTGGCTCCCATCGTCGTTACGCTGGTATCGGTGACATCATCAAAGTTACCGTGAAGGAAGCAATTCCTCGCGGTAAAGTGAAAAAAGGCCAAGTGATGACTGCTGTTGTAGTCCGCACTCGTCACGGCGTACGTCGTGCTGATGGCTCCATTATCCGCTTTGATGGCAACGCTGCTGTTCTTCTGAACAACAAGCAAGAGCCGATCGGCACCCGTATCTTTGGGCCAGTGACCCGTGAACTTCGTACTGAGAAGTTCATGAAGATCGTCTCGCTCGCCCCAGAAGTGCTGTAAGGAGATCCGACATGCAAAAGATTCGTCGTGACGACGAGATCATCGTGATCGCCGGCAAAGACAAAGGTAAGCGCGGTAAGGTGCTGAAGGTTCTTGCTGACAACCGTCTGGTTGTTGGTGGTCTGAACCTGGTCAAGCGTCATACCAAGCCTAACCCGATGTCGGGCGTACAGGGCGGTATCGTCGAGAAAGAAGCGCCACTGCACGCTTCCAACGTCGCCATCTTCAACGGCGAAACCAACAAGGCTGACCGCGTTGGTTTCAAAGTAGAAGACGGTAAGAAAATTCGTGTCTTCAAGTCGACCCAAAAAGCGGTTGATGCTTGAACACTGCTAGGTAGAAGACCATGGCACGACTAAAAGAGATTTACCGGAAGGAAATCGCTCCGAAACTTAAGGAAGAACTTAAGCTTTCGAACGTGATGGAAGTTCCGCGCGTTACCAAAATCACCCTGAACATGGGTCTGGGCGAAGCGATCGGCGACAAAAAAGTCATCGAGCACGCTGTTGCTGACCTGGAAAAGATCACCGGCCAAAAAGTCGTTGTGACCTACGCTCGTAAATCCATCGCTGGCTTTAAAGTCCGTGAAGGATGGCCGATCGGTGTCAAAGTGACTCTGCGCCGTGAGCGTATGTACGAGTTCCTGGATCGTCTGCTGTCGATCTCCCTGCCTCGGGTTCGCGACTTCCGCGGTCTGAATGCCAAGTCCTTCGATGGTCGTGGCAACTACAGCATGGGCGTGAAAGAGCAGATCATTTTCCCGGAAATCGACTACGACAAGATCGATGCTCTCCGCGGTCTGGACATTACCCTGACCACCACTGCCAAGAACGATGATGAAGGCCGCGCTCTGCTGCGTGCTTTCAAATTCCCGTTCCGCAACTGATTGGAGTAGGAAAATGGCCAAGAAGAGCATGAAAAACCGTGAGCTGAAGCGTCAGCTCACTGTTGTCAAGTACGCCGTCAAGCGTGCAGCGCTGAAAGCTATCATCGTTGATCTGAACGCAAGTCCAGAAGCGCGTTGGGAAGCGACCGTAGCTCTGCAGAAGCAACCACGTGACGCAAGCGCTTCGCGCATGCGTAACCGTTGCCGCCTGACTGGTCGTCCGCACGGCGTTTACCGCAAGTTCGGCCTGGGCCGTAACAAACTGCGTGAAGCGGCAATGCGTGGTGACGTTCCAGGTCTGGTTAAAGCCAGCTGGTAATCGGCTGTCAAAGCTTTGATGGTCGGGGGTCGCAAGAACCTGACCATCGGGTGGCCTTTGAATTTGAAATTCGAAGCCCCTTTTTGGGGGCTTTGATTTCATTTTCGTGGGGGTGTGTCTAGAATGACCGGGCTCGCCCTGAGCCCCGTGTTTTTTTTCGTG
>NZ_JABULD010000873.1:0-2489 GCF_014060985.1 Pseudomonas sp. MD195_PC81_125 | reverse complement strand
GTTGGTATATACATAGGCCGCCAAACCCATTTCTGTGTTATTAGCGCGCTTAACTACCTCGTCTTCACTATCAAACGGTAGAATTGCAGCCAAAGGACCAAATATTTCGTCGGTAGCGATCAACATGCCATCAGTCACATCAGCTAAAACGGTTGGTGAAACAAATGAACCAATTGAACAATCCGAATGATGAGCGACTACACATGCCCCTTTTTCGATTGCATCTGCAATTAAGTGACGGCATTTATCTGCCGCTGACAACCGAGTCATTGGTCCGATTTCAGACCCGACTTCGAGTCCATGGCCGACGCGCAGTTTCGACACTTTCAGGGCGAAACGCTCAACAAACTCCTTGTAAATTCCGCGCTGAACATAAATTCGATTAGCCGCAAGGCAGTCTTGACCGGATGTGGCGAACTTAGCCGCCATACAGTCATCGACAGCCTTATCAAGGGGCATATCATCGAAAATTATGAAAGGTGCATTTCCACCTAGTTCAAGCGATACTTTTTTGACCGTTGCTGCAGCCTTCCCAAGTAGCAACCGACCTACTTCAGTCGAACCAGTAAATGAGAAAGCTCGCACTTCTTTGCGCTCAAGCAAACGCATGGATAAGGACGCAGCGTCGCCAACTATGACCTGCAACACTCCCGCCGGGATACCCGCTTCTTTAGCCAATCTAATCAGGGCCAACGCTGACAATGGCGTTTCCGGGGCGGGTTTAACAATCATTGTACAACCCACAGCAAGTGCCGCAGCAGCCTTCCGAGCAATCATGGCAGAAGGGAAATTCCATGGTGTAACGCAAGCCGTCACGCCTATAGGCTGTATCACGACACTAAGATTTCTTCCTGGCTTGTGGCTTGGTAATGTCTCTCCATACAATCTTTCTGCTTCTTCCGCAAACCAATCAATGAACCCGGCTCCATACTCGATCTCCCCTCGGGACTCATCAAGTGGCTTACCTTGTTCAAGAGTAATCAAAGTAGCTAAATCTTCCTGGTGCTCCCGTATTAGCGCGGCCCACTTTCTTAACAGATTGCCGCGCTGCTTTGGCAGATAACTAGCCCAGACAGGAAAAGCGCTCACTGCGGCGTCAACCGCCTCATCGATGTATTCGACGTCAAGGCTTGAGACGCTGCAAATCAGTTGGCCGGTAGCAGGATCATTCACATCGATTGTCACCGGACTATCTAACCACTGCCCATTCACCAATGAGGATCCAAGTAACAAATCCTTTCTTCTTATCAATCTAATGCCGAGCTCAGTGTAGTCCATGAGTGAGTTCATAAACTGGACGTTTTGCAGTGTATTGTGACTCATAAAAACTGGTCCTTTATTCCATAGTAAGAATAAGCTGCTCTCAACTGTGCCTCACGGAGACATGGCAACTCAAACCGCGGCAACTGTTTTCTAAAAAGAGTAATATTTGGCTCTTCTGGCTGCCCCGCAACCTGGGCAGCAACGAGGCGACCGAAGTGAGAAGCGAGAGCAACGCCATTACCCATGTATGCAATTGAATAATGAACTGAGGGGTCCTCAGTAACACCCATATGCGGATGTTTGTCGCGAGACAGACACACCCAACCACGCCAGAAATATTCAACTTCGACGGACGCAAGACTCGGAAACATGTCGACCATTCGTTTGATCAGCCAATCATATGCCTGCTTGTTCCGACTGCCTTCATCGCGAATTCCGCCACGAGCACCAAAAAGAAGCCGACCGTCGGGCAACAACCGATAGTAAAAAACAAGCTTACGAGTATCGCTCACCATCATGGTGGTTTTAAGTCCAGCTTTAACCTGCTCCTGGGGAGTCAATGGACGCGTAACAGCTATATTTGATATAGCTGAAAGAACGCGTCCAGCCAACCATGGATTTAATGAATCCAACGTGTATCCAGCAGTCGCTATTACTACATGGTCAGCGACTAAGGTACCTTCAGGCGTTTTTAGGACATGCTGGCCGCCCTTCTTAGTCCAACTCAAGACCGGTGACTGATCGTGGATCGTTGCACCGTGGTCGATTGCTGCTTTTGCCATTCCGCGAGCGTATTTGAGCGGATGAAGTCCGAACCCATCAGGGTAGATCAGCCCACTATACCCTTCAGTGCTACCAATATAATTTTGTCTAAGATTCTTCTCGTCAATAAATCCAGTTTCATAGTTGAAACTATCTTTAAGAAGTCGCTGGGTTGATTTTAGTCCATCTATTCTAGAAGGTTTGTGAGCGATATTTATCCAGCCGGTTTCAGCGCGCTCGACGTCGATCATATTTTTCGCGCACGATATCTTCTACAGTTTTTACTGCTGAAAATCCGACGTCAAATTGCTGTTTTTGCTTCTTTTAAGTCCGTATTGAGCTACGGTGTCTGCATAGTCATCTTTACCTACACAAATCATTGCAAAACCGCCATTTCGGCCGCTTGCCCCCCATCCAACTTTATTGGCTTCTAGAACGGTCGCTTTAATACCATGCTTTTTTGC
>NZ_JABULD010000872.1:0-2473 GCF_014060985.1 Pseudomonas sp. MD195_PC81_125 | reverse complement strand
ATTTCCTTTTTTCGGGAGCGGCATCGAAAAAAGGTAATTTCGGTAACTTAATCAACTGACCGGCCTGAGAGCCTTAACTTAACTGGTCTGCAAGGGATCGGCACAAGGTAATTTTCAAGTAATGTAGAGGTAAGGTAATTACCTTTTAAGGGAGTAATTTATTCATTTATCTACCCCCTATAAATCAGTCACTTACGATCACATTACCTTTTTCATTACTCAAAATTACTTTCTGAAGTAATTCAGCAAAGCCAATGAATACGGGGCTTTCAGCGACGCCGATGTCCGTTAATTACCTCATTACCTTTTTCCGATGGCTTTTCTGGAATCATTGACTACCCGGCTCTCCTTCACTCAGTAACAAGTGCTCTCGAAGTACCTTGGCTCCTGCCTGCAATCTTTCAGGTCTTGGTTTCGTTCGAATGTCTCCAAAGAGCTTTTTAGCAACACGCGACTCTTCCTCCAGACCATTGGATGGCTCTTGCAAAGCTATGAACCAAATTTGATAAATCATTGCTTCGGTTGATAGATCTGCAAGGAGACTAGCGTTCATCACCGCCCAGAATGCCAGGGCTTCAGTCTCCCCCGGATCAAACTCAAAGCGCTCATCAGGATCATCTACGGCGTGTTTAAACCAATTTTGCGCCTTACGCATAATCGTGAAGTACTCGGAAGCGGAAAGCCCATTTGCTCCCTGCGCGAGCTTGTCCCAAGACTCATTGGGATGCCTATTTTCGACGAGATTGCTAAGGATCGAAGAAGCAGCCCCCACCAGAGTATGCACAGCTACCGGGTCCTCATTTGCAAACAACATCCGTATCGCTACGTTCAGTTGCCGTTGTGCAACCTCGATTTTTGAAACGTTCAAATGTTCGAGCATTTTTTTACTCATTCTTTGATGCGTAACGGAAAAGTCTAAGCCTTACCAATTCTAGCTGTCCTCCTTTACTCCGCAGGGATCCGCAGGCTTTTCATACACCGCATTCACCTATCAAACTCCCTGCCTTGCCTTCGCTCAGGTTGCCGTAGCAATGCAGAAAAAAAGGACTTATTTAGCGCGCAGGCGAGGTGGGGGGACGACGGCGCGCGCGGAGTAAAACATTTTGCCCAAATCAAGCCACCACGACCTTCTACCAAAAATAATCCAGCGTTAACTAGACACGCTAATGGCTAATAGCTATTGTTGGCGTGAGCAAATATCGGCTGCGGGTAAACCATACTTATCAAACTACTGAAGACTTAATCGCCATTAGAGCTTTTTTAAGAATCTTAAAAAACGAACTATATAGAAATTAAAACTAAAAAACCAAAAACCAAAAACCAAAAACCAAAAACCAAAAATGGATTTTACATGACCAAAACACGCACAATCATTCCACGAGCGCTTGAAGCAATACTATTATATAAATCGGCAAAAACCTGTTGTGTTTGCAGATTCCCCCGCGCACCGATACAAATTCATCATATCGACCAAAATCCATCGAATAACTGTGAAAGCAATCTAGTAGTATTGTGTACCAATTGTCACGATGACGCTCACACAACACGTGCCTTATCAAAGAATCTTACACCAGCTAGACTTTCACAATTCAAACTCAAATGGGAAGCAGATGTACTTGCCCGCTCATCAACTGCTATGGTACCAAGCTCTAACTTAGACCAAGCCATGTGGACTTTCGTCAATCATCAAAGGATTATTCCTGTGATGAATTCACTTGGAGTGAAATTCAATAAAGCAAAATTAGACTCTTTGATTTCCAGGGGAGTAGTCGATAAAGATGGCATCCCAACATTTCAGCTTCCGAAAAAATCGCCAGCCTACACGGATCAAATCATTACTATCTATGATAGATTTGAATGGGACGATTCTATGCGACTTCACAATTTATACATGGACGCTGTAGATAAGATTATTTTAAAGGCAAACCCGATCGAGCTTGGTGCTGTTTGGACCAAGACAGATATTCGTTCAGTTGTTCAGCCGGGCTCAATCTGCTTCTGTATGAGAGGACATATGTTTAAAAGAGGGGACGTTATCAACGGGGAAGAAAATAGATTAGTCTTTGCACGCTCTAACAATATTGAAATTCAGTTTCATGCACATACTAGACACATGTACGGAAACTCGGCGCTTTATGACAGCTTTGTCGGTAGCAGATTTACCGCATCGCTTATTCACGTCAAAGACTATGCTGTTGAAGCCGGAAAGCTGATCATTCGAGCTACCCCGATATCGATGGGTGCGGGATTCGTACCTAGCGCTTACCAAACTCCCCGACCATTGCGCTATGGCTGGGCACAAGCCCGAAAAATCTAATACGTTTAATCTTAGGCGAGCGGCCAAGCAGATTCCACGTATATCTGGTAAGGACTGGCCAAAACAGAGGCTTGTAAACCATGCACTAATCAGGTTCATACCACAAAATCACAAAGGTGGCGTCTGAGGAACGTGATCTACGGGCTTTTGAAAAAG
>NZ_JABULD010000871.1:0-1288 GCF_014060985.1 Pseudomonas sp. MD195_PC81_125 | reverse complement strand
AATTCCACCACCCTCTACCATACTCTAGCTTGCCAGTTTTGGATGCAGTTCCCAGGTTGAGCCCGGGGATTTCACATCCAACTTAACAAACCACCTACGCGCGCTTTACGCCCAGTAATTCCGATTAACGCTTGCACCCTCTGTATTACCGCGGCTGCTGGCACAGAGTTAGCCGGTGCTTATTCTGTCGGTAACGTCAAAATTGCAGAGTATTAATCTACAACCCTTCCTCCCAACTTAAAGTGCTTTACAATCCGAAGACCTTCTTCACACACGCGGCATGGCTGGATCAGGCTTTTCGCCCATTGTCCAATATTCCCCACTGCTGCCTCCCGTAGGAGTCTGGACCGTGTCTCAGTTCCAGTGTGACTGATCATCCTCTCAGACCAGTTACGGATCGTCGCCTTGGTGAGCCATTACCTCACCAACTAGCTAATCCGACCTAGGCTCATCTGATAGCGCAAGGCCCGAAGGTCCCCTGCTTTCTCCCGTAGGACGTATGCGGTATTAGCGCTCCTTTCGAAACGTTGTCCCCCACTACCAGGCAGATTCCTAGGCATTACTCACCCGTCCGCCGCTGAATCCAGGAGCAAGCTCCTCTCATCCGCTCGACTTGCATGTGTTAGGCCTGCCGCCAGCGTTCAATCTGAGCCATGATCAAACTCTTCAGTTCAAACATCTTTGGGTTTTTAAGAAACCCTAAACTTGGCTCAGCAATCGTTGGTTACATCTTTGATTTCTCGCGGAGTAACTTGTGATGCTGATAATCTTGCTGACTATCAGTCTGACTCCACAAGCACCCACACGAATTGCTTGATTCAGTTGTTAAAGAGCGGTTGGTTAAGATCTTTCGTCTCAACCGAGGCGCGCATTCTACAGCAGCCTCATTTGCTGTCAAGTGATTATTTTCAGAAGTTTTCGAAGAATTCTTCAACAACTTCAACCACTTGCGCTTCCGATCTCTCGTTAGCGGGAGGCGAATTCTACAGCGTTACACGCTGCTGTCAACACCTCTTTTTTCACCGCTTTCGACCGAGAAGATCGAACCGTCAAAAAGAGCCAAAACATCACCGCTCTTTCAACTCCTTCCAGGCTTCGATGAACTGAAGCGATCCGCCGTCCAAAAACTGCTTAACTCGTTGAATCTCAAGGAGTTTTCCGTTTCGACTGCGCCGGAAGTGGGGCGAATTATAGACCTCCAGAATCTGCCGTCAACCGTTAATTTCAGTTTTCTTTCAACAACTTACAGACCGGTTAAAAAAACAACACAGCTGCGCCTATATATAAG
>NZ_JABULD010000870.1:0-2195 GCF_014060985.1 Pseudomonas sp. MD195_PC81_125 | reverse complement strand
CCTGCGGATTACGCTCGATGTCCGACCTGGTCATTGGATTACACCTGCAGGCTGACTTGGCTGAATGCGACCTGCGATGTTTCGCAAAGTCCAACGCAACTCGATGACTTGAGTGGTGAGGATCGCCAGCAACGTGACGCAGCCTTGAGCTACGCCGTAAAACAGCGCTCTTAACGGGTTGTCGGGTAGCATCCAGAGCAGGATGAAGCCCACCATCAGAAAAAGGATGGCCAGCTTGGCGACCAGACCTGGAATCAGCGCAACGATCAGGTTGACGCCCAGAAAAAATGTAAAACAGTGCGTAAGTCGCAATGCCGATGGCGACACCATGGGAGGTAAACCCGCCGTTAAAAAGCCTGTAAGCATGCACAACCGCGTCATTCAAAAATGCATACGCCACGCATCCGAGAGCGTGGATTAACAGGCATAGGGCGAGACGAACGTAGCTGTTCATACTGCTATCAATTTTCCAGAATCTCGTAGGGTGTATTACTGATGAAAATATTCAGCCAGTTTTCTTCCCATTGCGGCATGGAAATTATAAAAGCCTTATCTTTCTTTTCGAAGGTGATCCAAGTAATTCCAACCTCAGCATCATCTTCGAATGTGCGCATATCCAACGACTGCGTATCATACAACGGGGTTCGATATACCTTCCCTGGCTCTTTCGAGTCGATAACTCTTAGATACGCCATACCGCCAAGCATAAAGATCCTGCCGACACGCACATTCTCAATTGTGTAGCGGCCCGAGGGGCTAGCTGTAGTTGTACTTGCGGGATACCCTAGCATTGAATTTACGCAATAAACGAGCAATGCAATCAACACCAAGAGCAAACTGACAGGCACTAGCCATTTCTTTTTAAGCGTAGTCATTTTTTCGCCACACCCACTTCGACAGCGATTGTACATGAGCAAAAAATGCGCATCATTTATTCCAAACATTAATAACTGTCACGGGAACATTCTGATATTTGATATCAGACAAAACCTGGAAATCACCGCCTTTTTTAAATTCCGTTCGATATTTTACAAAATGAGAATTCGTAATATAGAAATAACGCGAGCTTTCTATTTCCCGAAACATCGCCTGAGAGTCTTCTGCACTGATATAGGGGTTTGAAGCGATGTCTGACTTCATCTGCGCCGCACCGGCATTTGCAGTGGCCGCATAAGCCGGGTTGGCTATACCATCGAAGTTCCAGAACCCCAATGGCTGACTGAAATTGTCATCCGGTGCGTCATTGAAGTCATAGGCGTCCTCAGCGTAAAAACCGATTCGCTCCACAAACAGTTGAATGCTGTCTACGGAAACAACCAACTTTCCCTCTGGAAATACGCGGACGTTAAAGTTTGCCAGCGCAGCTCGCAATTCATCAGTCTTCTCTATTAAACCGAATTTAACTGCTCGATTATTACTGTATCCAAACTCTTCAACCTTCCTGGCGCTAGCAAAATTAAAAGGATAGACACCCGGCGCCGAGCCAAGATACTTATCTTTAATTTTCTTGCTTATATTATTGCGGCCTGCAGGATTATCCCAAGCAGATTTAAGCTTTTCAATGACAGTTTTCGCAGGCTCAAATTTTTCCAACCAAGCCATTTTTACGATGGTGTCATTTACGTAGGCGATGTCAGCAAGAGCAATATGGTCTTTAACCTCTTTACTCATGGCACCATCGGCAGTTGGCCATGGTTTGCCATCAAACCAATGGCGCATCAGCTTCGCAGCAACTGGCCACTTCATCTTATCCATTGCATCAGGTATATCTGTGATTTTGAATTGACGGACAGCTGCAGACTTACCAGTTTGGTTACTGGCCGGCGTCAGACTTGATGCTATTTTCGTATCCGCCATAACAAAATCCTTTTATCCAATTACGACTTCAGATTGCTGTTCAATAATCAACTCATAGGACTCCGCTACAGAGGACGAGATTTTTTGCGTCTTCCCGTCGGCTCCCGTGACGCCACTGATAACTTTCCCCGAGGCTGTTTTGAAACTGTATGCCACTCCCGCCAATGGCTTCCCGGAGTCCTGACAATTGATGACGTAGTGCTCGTTAAACGGCCACTTGATCTCCACCGGCAAAGGCGGCACAAACGGCGCCGGCGAGTGCGAATTACCGATAATCACCGTCCCGGAACCTGCCGTGACCTTGTTGCCATGAGAACCAACCGAACCTACCGTGGCCG
>NZ_JABULD010000225.1:0-2581 GCF_014060985.1 Pseudomonas sp. MD195_PC81_125 | reverse complement strand
CGCATCGCGGTGGTTGGCGGTCGATCCGTGGAGAAGGGCGATTACATTGATGAGAAGGGCGAGTTTCAGTATCTGGGTTGGAAGAAGCTTGTCGGCGCTGATGGGTTCCCAACCGATATCCGCGTGCTGAAAGCCCGTCGTTGAACCAAAAAAATACCGGGATGTTTTCTTGAATATGAGGATGGACAGATGATCGACTTCAACAACAAAGGCTTCTTCAAACTCAAGCAAAACGATGAGTACGCCGAGCGCGTAAGCGCGCTGTTGCTGGACGGTGAGGAAGTGATCGACTCCTACAAGGCGATGCGTGATGGCGTGGTGTTTACCAACAAACGCATCATCGCGGTCAACGTTCAGGGCATTACCGGCAGCAAGAAGGATTTCACCTCCTTGCCATACAAGAACATCGTCGCCTACTCCGTGGAAACCTCGGGCACCTTCGATCTGGATTCGGAGCTGGAGATTTACTTCTCGTCACTGGGGAAAGTGAAGTTCGAGTTCACCGGGAAGACGTCGATGGTGGAGATTTCCAAGTACATCTCGAAGCATCTGCTGTAACGGCAAAGCCCATTACAAGATGTCTTTCAAGTAACCCTTGAGCGCGAGGAGCGGCTGATCCAGTTGCTCTAGCGAACGCGCTTCGCTGAACTCAGCGGACAACTTGTGCAACTCACGTCCCAGCGGTTTCTCGACGCCGCCCAAGGCATTCATCGCCAAGCCCAGGCATTCATTCATCTTGAACTGAATGGTCTCGACATCCCCGCGTCGCACCAGTAGTTCGAATACGTCTTTCTGATAGTCACCCATGACCATGTCATCTCGCAGGATCGGGCTCAGGCCTTCTTCCTCGTAAGCGAGCTTGAGGGAGAAAAGGGCGACTGTTTCCAGTGACGTTTCCATGGGGGACCTTAGCGATGTCCGTCAATATGAGTGTTAATGCGTAGATGCAACCACTGATGCGGTGGACTACTTTCAGAGGGGCGTGATTATACGGAGTGAGACCAACAAGTGCAGCCCAAAGGCGAGGCCGGGCACTCGCAAGCCGATCAATAACCTTCACGGGGTTGAGCGGTATTTCGATCGGAGGTCGGCGAGTATTATGGTGAACCTTCAGACACTCGACGTTAACTGTTGGATACGAATGGAGTGACGACCATGGAATACGACGACAAACTGATGGAAGACGCCGTGCTTGCCCTGTTGGCAGCACTCAGTTCCGATAAAGGAAATGCCTGGAAAGGGTTCGACTTCGAGATCATGAACCGATTGCATGAACAGGGTTTCATTAGTAATCCGGTGAACAGGAACAAGTCGGTCTGGTTGACGGAGGAGGGGCTGGAGCGGGGGCGGGCGATAGCAGCGCGATTGTTTGGGGGAGATGGTCAGGTTGAGTCTGCAACCGACTCCGATACCTGAGTCCGTGCGATGTCACGTGCTACCCGCGCGGTGGTGAGCGTTCTGCATTGCGCGTTCACTTTCCGACAGACGAAAAAAAAGGCCTTGCTAAGCAAGACCTCTCTTGATTTTAGGTGCCGAGGGAGACTGTCGGGCTCCATATAATACGTGGCTTGCAGCGTTATTCTAACGATAGGGATACAAACAGGGATACAAATTCATTCCGGCTGCTGCGTTTCAATCGATGGATAGAGTAATTCAAGACGAGCACGGGAGACAGATGCCTCCACGGTTTCAACGAAAGTCCTCACGTTTTCCATCGCCTCCATAACCCAGGCGGTTGGGAATGAGTGTTCCTCTCCGTCCTTGTCCTTTCCATTTCGATGTACCACGTCGTGTCTGATTTGTACGATCTCAAGAAGTCGGACTTTGAGATCCTCATCCGGGAAAATATCTACGTCCAAGGCGATCTTGAACATGGCCTCAACCTTAGGCAGGTTGTGATATAGCAACCCTTTGAGATACGTGCGTATCTTGTCGCTGACCACGTTAGGATTTGCCAGGATCACACTCAAAGCGACTTTCTCGTTCGACAGCTCTTTATCCTTTACTGTCAAACGTTGCTTTGCCTTGGCACTGGTTAGCACAGCTTGTTGGAGTGTGTCTCCTAGGTAAGCCTCCATCGAGCTGATCGTCTCGGCGAAAATCATTCTCTGGATTACCGCAGCAGATCGCCTAATAACTCCCGCTTCACTGCCTGAGCATTCTGCAAGCACGTCCCCCAGATGATAATAGTTAGAGATGTAGACGTCGTATGGTCTCTGCGGGATGGCATTGTTCAGCCATTCGTTTTCCTGTGAGTCATCGGATGCAAATGGGGCTTCTTCTGCGTCAACCTCCACGTTGGGATGGTCAATCATCTCGATAAAGCAGCCAGCAGGGGAGTTCTGAATGTTGATGTTGAAGAACTCTCCGCACTGGTCACATTCCATTTCACCGTCGTCTTCAGATAGTGAGTCTGAGAGAGGCTCAACGCACCAGTCGACCTCCGGCACTTCGACCGTGGCATGAGCTTCTTTCCTACATACCGGGCATTCGAATCGTGCTGTGGTTGTTAACTGACTCATGAGGTACTCGGCCGTTGGTTTTCGATGATGTAGGTAGCGATCAGCTTAGATCATACCCC
>NZ_JABULD010000869.1:0-2081 GCF_014060985.1 Pseudomonas sp. MD195_PC81_125 | reverse complement strand
AGAGCAATTTGCTTCTAGCCCATCGCAGACGCCTATCGTGGAAGCCTTCGATTGATTCACATACTTTGTCGAGCATTGCTGCACAGAGAGGAAGCTTGCAGAGCTGCTTTTCGAAGCGAGACAGAACATGAAGCTCCCGGCCAATTCTGGTACGCGAGATGCGGACAGGCTTACCCGCAAGAGCATAAAGCGCTTCAGCACACTGACGGACTTCGCCGGCCAGTCTCGCATCGAGGGCAGCGAACATTTCGGCGCTATTTAGACGGGGCGTACGATGGGGGCTTGGGTTTACAGTTGACTCCGAAAGCCACCGCCTATCGTGGCGATACAGCCACGCATACCCCCTGCATGCATGTGCTTTGTAAAAACGATAATCAGCCTCGAAAGCCGTGCGTCTTGCGCATAGCTCAATGTGAAATCTTGCCTCACTCCAAGCACCTTGCCCGCCGGCTACATTTCGGATGTGACGATAGACATACGCCAATGAAACGCCTAGAACGGCAGCGATCTTTTTGGCATCAGCGCCCTCAAGAGCATGTTTCCACACAGCGGCTGACGAACAGTCCATGCCTTCACCGGGCATCACCGGAGAAAGGCGCGTGTGAAGTTGAATGTGAGCTATCGGACCACACGCCACCGCCTGTTTCACCGGGCGTTGACCATGCAGCAAGTTCACCATGTCAATGCCCAGAGCACCGGCCAATAAAATGTATTTGAGCGGGTGGTGGGAGGTTATTGGCGTACGAAGCAGCTTCGTGACCCACGAGGCGGGTGTACCTGCACGAACTTCTCCGAGTATGGAAAATTCCCATTCTTGCGGGAGTGCGGCAAAAAAATCGGCCATGTGCTGCGCCAGCATGTGCATGTGCAAGCGATGGTTATCAGAGGCAAGGTTAAGCTGCGTTGCCCTTTGTAAAAACGTGTAGCGCACCGCCTCCGCTGACAAAGCACTGACTTCAGACTCGATGACCTGAAGTGAGCGCAACGCTATTTCGTGAAGCGGCGGCATGCTCAGCGACGGGGTATCGAGACGTAACGTGTGAGCTTGCACATTCTCATCACTCGGCAGATTGAGTTGTCGAGAGCTGCGGCTGGACCAGCGAGGATCAAGGATACTAAGTGACGTCCCGTGATGCGGACATACCAGCACGCCTGGAAGCATGTGAACCCTGTGCCAGTAAGCAACTCCCCGTTGGGCCTGATCTTGGGCGATACATTCTGGGCATAACCGCACTCGGGAGGCGAATCCAATACGGCTCGCGTTGACGCCCAGCTTCAACATCAAACCCTTCCCATCGGCAGTCATCAGCGTCCGAGCGTGTTCTACCTGGCTCATAGTCAAAAACGGCGCATAGTAGGGTAATAGCGTGTGACGCATAAGGACCTCGGCTATCGATAGCTCGGTACCGCTGGGTAGCGCGTCGACAAACTCCCCTAAATGACTTGGGAATGCCACATTTTGCGAAAATGCTGCCGCCGATTTCAGGCCGGCAAATGCTGCTTGGCAATTACGAACACCGCAAAGACGGGCATAGCGAGATATCACGCTGTGCAGCGTCTCATCGGGGAACGCGGTGGGGAAGAAATGGAGTTTAAGGTGCACTTCGCCACCCCCCGACTCACGCTTTGTGATACATCGGTGAGAACTCAAACAAGTCCTCGTTGAGCCAGCCCGCAGCTCGCAGAGCATCGAGGGGAGCGTCCTGTTCGCTTAGGGCTTTAGCCTCTGAGTTTTCCACACCAGTTGCAATAGGCGATGGGTGATCCTTCGCAAGAATGGTTGGAGATTGGTCTGCCGGCTTCTCACGGGACACAACGCTTCGAAGCAAGGCGAGGCGATCCTCTCGTGCCAAACCGTCGAAGACCATCATTTCGCTCAGTTGATCCTCAATCGGCAGCAAATCGTCGAACTGCCGCATCCGCTTCGGATCTCGGCTACGCAGAGCTGAAAGGGCTGGCTTTAGAATCTGCATTTTTGAGTTGCTTACCTTCACCAGGACCTCGGCAGTCAAACACTCCGAGCCACTCTGGACCGCATAACGCTGACTCAATACCAGCAGCTTGACCAGGAAATCTGTGAC
>NZ_JABULD010000868.1:0-1794 GCF_014060985.1 Pseudomonas sp. MD195_PC81_125 | reverse complement strand
AATGGGGACGTAATTAAGAGCTGTCTACCCATCTCCATTTGGCTCGTGTCTACGACGCTGCACAAGCGTCACTGGTGTCATCGTGTTGCCTTTTCATCTGCGCTGAAAGCAGTCCTGGAGTTTTCCTCCCATTCGGGAGCTTCGTTCGGGTCGACTCATCGATGGCTGAAAAACGCAAAAAACGCCCTAAGGGCTTGTTTAGCCTGTGCTTCCGGCAACGGCATGGGAGCGCATGCGTATTTGCCATCATCATGCCTGCCCCAATTGTAGTGGTAGAGGTGCTGGACAGTGATCGTTTCGATATACTCGCTCGTTTTGATCCAGGCCGTTTACGATCCGTATGAGAGATATCCATAAAGAAAAAATTGCGCGAGTACACAGTGGTGAGGCCCCCAGGGTCCTCGATTTATTCGCTGGTTGTGGAGGTATATCTCTAGGTTTTGACCGAGCTGGATTTAAGAATGTTGCTGCGATAGAGTTCGACGCGCATGCAGCTCGCTCTCACGCTATGAATTTCCACAAAGATCTATCGCCGAAAGAGTTCGAAAAACACGCTCAGGCGCATGATATAACTAAAATAGAACCAAACACATTTATTCGTGAAATGGGCTTCTCAGGGCCTGCCGATAGAGCAATAGATGTGATTGTTGGTGGTCCACCATGTCAAGCGTTTGCACGTGTAGGGCGAGCAAAGTTAAGAGAGGTTGCAGAACATCCTCAAGCATTTAAGCAGGATCCTAGAGGGAATCTCTATCTACGTTATCTTCATTTTGTCCGCGAATTAAAGCCTATAGCTATTTTGATGGAAAATGTCCCAGATGTATTAAATTACGGTGGGCATAATATCGCGGAAGAAGTATGTGAGACTTTGGATGATCTGGGGTATGACTGTGGGTATACGCTGCTGAATGCCGTGTATTATGGCGTTCCTGAAATGCGAGAACGTATGTTTCTCATAGCGTACTCCAAAGAGTTAAATAAGAAAGTTACTTTTCCTAAGCCTACCAATTGGGTTGATCTTCCTCGCGGCTATGATAATAGCCGTAAAGTAGCATTGAAGAATATAAATTTAGATTTGTTAAGTGAAGATCATTATTTTATTGTCCCGCCAGTTGTCTCCTCAGAAGACTGTGCCCCTGCTGTTACTGCTCAGGATGCACTAGGTGATTTACCAAAAATAACTAAGCATCTTGAGGGAGATGTAAAAAAAGGCGCTCGAAATCCTAGGGAGGAAAGTACTTATCCCGAAGCGCCAATTACTGCATACGGTTCTTTGATGCGAAATTGGCCGCGATTTGAAAGTCGTGGTGTTTTATATGGGCATGTTACACGTGCTCTTCCTCGGGACTATCCTATTTTTGCACGCATGAATCCAGGCGATCAGTACCCGGAAGCGTTCAATCATGCGCTTGATCTGTTCAATGAGGCACTCGCAAAAAAAACGTATTATGGGATTGGATTTAAAGGAAGGGAGCGAGGAGTTCAAGGCGTTATACAAGTTGTATGTGCCACCATATGATCCTACTAAATTCCCTAATAAATGGAGGAAGATGGAGGCTGATAAGCCCGCGCGGACCTTGATGGCACACTTAGGGAAAGATGGTTATTCTCACATACATTACGATAGCACGCAGGCTCGAACGATATCTGTCCGTGAAGCTGCACGTCTTCAATCCTTTCCCGATGGGTTTACATTTTCCGGAAGTATGAATCCTGCTTTTAAACAGGTAGGTAACGCGGTCCCTCCATTGCTATCGTTTGCTTTGGCAACTGAAATTATGCGGAATATCAGGG
>NZ_JABULD010000867.1:0-2336 GCF_014060985.1 Pseudomonas sp. MD195_PC81_125 | reverse complement strand
CTCTTTAGGGATTGGCAGAGGGTTTGATTTGCTCATATGCAAAGTCCGTTATTGAATGCTGAGCAATAACGAATAGGGCAAGACGTGGGGCTGATGTATCGAAAGGCAGAAAACGATCTATGAGAGTTTTTTAAATGATGAATCGCTAATGCCGGTTTTCGTTCGGTTATTGGTTGTTGTATTTTGCAATCTTCAGTTTTAAATGTATAGCCAAGCTCCCGATCCGGAGTGGCAATAACAGTTTTTTTATCACTGATGAGGGCGATCTTCGTAAGTGGGATGTAAGTGACGATGCCGCATGCCTCTGGAGATAAATGGAATGAAGAAAAAACTAGAATTTTTTTCAGTCTATTTTCTGCAGAGGATGCAATGGAGCCTATTACGCCGAGATATATTATTACAGTATAAGAAACTCCAAGTATTAATATGAAGCTTCTATTAAAAACCTGTTTTTTTGGCTTCTTAGTTATGGTGTAAGAATTTACGTATGCAGGTTGTTTCCGTTCTGTGCTTATTATGTTGTACAGCATGTTTAGTGTGACGAGTATGTATATTGGAATGCTCAGATACATTCCAATATAAAGCCAGATGCCTATGATTCCCAAGATGGTGAATGTTTTTTGTGCTGATGAGAATTGTCCCGCTTCAACGTGAGTGAACTCGGTAATGAAAGAATCTGCGATAGAATTGGCTATGAGTGTTATGAAAATAGTGGCGAGAGCTAAAATTAAGTTGCATGCAGTGGCATGTGCAGAATAAAACTTATGTAGTTGATAGTGAAAAAAAAGCAAAAGCTAAGGTGCTGCTACTAACTAGGATGAATAAGGTTTGAGGTACAGTCTTGGAAAAGGTAAAGCCGATCATAGTTAGAAGTGCAAAAACTATGAGTGTTGCAGTGCTGGCAGTCACAATGAATGCGATATAGTCTAGGAATTCCCATCTTTGGAAGCTGTAATGTAATTTAAATTTTGGGCGGAACGAGATAATTTTTTTCTGTGAAAAGGTTTTGTCTAGCAGCCAAAAAACGAAGACGGAGGCAAAAAACAAAGTAAGAATCGCGACTATAGCCATGGGTTTTTTTCACTTTTAACTTAGATTGATCGAAGCGGATTCGACTGCCGCTTTTCTGGCATTTGATTGAACCATAATAATTTCTGTATTTTTTTCTTGACTGATTTCTAATATGCGAGAGATGTCGCGAAAGTTGTAAGGGGAGGATTTAAAACGGTCTCCCTTGTCAATTTCTGGAAACGTGTCTTTTTCGTCAAAAAAATCAACGCTGTAGCCTGAAAACTCGCATAGTACTCGCATATAAGAGCGAATATATCTGTAACAGCCAATGAGTTCTTCTGTTGAAGTTCCAACTTTGGTAAAAGTGATGTTTTTGGGGTTTGCTAGATTGATAGCGTCGTAGATTGTGAATTGTTTGCTCGATGATTTTAGCGTGTCGTAAATAACTGGAAGGGTTAGGATACCTGCAAGATCATAGATTTCGTTACAAGCTTGGCCATAGTGCTTCGCCGATACCTCGGGTGTTGTTTTGCTGCTGATTGCTGTGTGGATATTGAGTTTTACTTCTGCAAGGGTGTTGATGACCTGTTTGAAACGGTCATTGTCAATTTTTGGAATGCCTTTAGTCGGGCCTTCATCTTTGAAAAAGCGCAGGTGGAGCCTTGGATGCGCATGAAAGTCACCTTCGATTTTTCCTAGGTAGACAATTTTTTTTTAACGCGCCAAAGTATTCAAACATCGCTTTGCGATGAGCGTAATAGCCATCTACGTTGTTCTTGAATTGAGTCGCTATGATTTGTACGGAAGTTTGGTGCGTGGCATGTATTCGAGCAACAAGGATGGAAAGTGGTATCGATAGTGAAAGCAGGCCTAATGGTAAAGTGCTGATCTTCAAGAATTCGGTTAAGCCTGTGGAACTAATGGATAGGGTGTAACCTTCCCAAGAGTATTGCCCAAACATAAGAAAATATAGAATGGGTCCAAGTATACTAAGCCATAGATAGCCTTGTTCGGCTAAGCCTCGATTTGCATCGATGTGGAAAGGGTAGAGATACTTGTGTGTTGCGTCCTTTTTTTTGCTTTTTAGCGAAATTTGTATAAATTTTAAAAAGCCATTTTTTTATTGAAAATATGCTAATGGCGCCTGGAATGATCAAGCAAATCACAAGCTTTAAACGTTCGTCCATGAAGATCTCGTTAGCGTCAGGGTGGCTAGTATTGTGCCATCATTCATTGTCTGCGCAAGATGTATACCGCACATAAGACGCAAAATTTTGCTCCGCAATGAGTGTGCTGAATAAGGAAGAGCAAATTTGGTGGCTTCT
>NZ_JABULD010000866.1:0-723 GCF_014060985.1 Pseudomonas sp. MD195_PC81_125 | reverse complement strand
AGGGTGTTGTTGCCATCGTTGCCGGTCATGCGGTTGTTCAGCTCGTTGCCGGTCCCGTTGAGGTTGGCAGTGCCGGTGAGCAGCACGTTCTCGACATTGGCGCCGAGGGTGTAGTCGATGGAGGCGAAGACCCGGTCGATTTCGGTCAGTGAGGTGCCGGTCTCGACAACCACGTCACCGATGTTGTCAACGTAGTAGGTGTCGTTGCCGGCGCCACCGATCATGGTATCGGCGCCCAGGCCGCCATTGAGGGTATTGACCCCGTCAGTACCGGTGAGCACGTTATTCAGATCGTTGCCGGTCAGATCAAGTACGCCGCTGCCAAACAGTTGGCCGTCCTCGACATTGGCAGACAAGGTGTAGCTGACCGAGGACTTGACCAGATCATGGCCTTCACCGCTCAGTTCGGTGACGATGTCACCAGCGTTGTCGACGATATAGGTATCGTCGCCGGCACCGCCGATCATGGTGTCGGCCCCGGCCTTGCCATCGAGGATGTTGTTGCCGGCGTTACCGGTCATGCGGTTGTTCAGGACGTTACCGGTACCGTTGAGGTTGCTGCTGCCTGTCAGTTCGAGATTTTCCAGGTTGTCACCCAGAGTCCAGTTCACCGACGACCGTACGGTATCTATTTCACTGGCCAGAGTGCTGGTTTCGATGACCGTGTCGCCGGCGTTGTCGACGATGTAGGTGTCGTTGCCCAGACCGCCGATCATGGTATCG
>NZ_JABULD010000865.1:0-3568 GCF_014060985.1 Pseudomonas sp. MD195_PC81_125 | reverse complement strand
CTAGAACTATCGACGTGCCATGGTCGTTGATGGAGAGCATGTGGTCTTACTCCCTTCACCAACGAGAGGTTCGTAAGTCCAATAGTGATGGACGTGTTACCGCGCTGCTGCTGACTAATGAAGGCAGGCATTATTCAAAAGATTCCGTAGTGGACGTTATGAAGTCCTATGAAAGAAAGTGCGGCTTCTATGTTCGGGCCCACATGCTACGCCACACCTATGGGACTTATACCTTGCTTGCTCTTCGAAAAAGTAAAGAGTTTGAAGGTGAGCCATTGTTGTATGTCCGAGATAGGCTGGGGCATTCAGATGTGCAAACAACTATGATCTATTTGCATCTCATAAACCAGCTTGAAGCCCAATCCGTCCTTGCTCACGAGGACGAAATTGACATGATGTTTATGACTGATTCGGTTTCGCGTATCTGAGGTAGCACCATTGGCTCGGCAAAAAAGCTACAAGGCGGTTATGCGGTCGGTTACAAAAGGATTCGAGGCTGTCGAAGATGATATCAAGATTGACCTGCCGAGAAATCCGAGAAACCACAGGCAACTCGATCATACGAAATATTTAGGCTTGGGCTTCGATGCTTGGGCAATTCAAAGTCTTCACGTTATCAAAGCTTTGCTACAAGGAGGAAACTTCTCAGTGACGACCTTGATTGGTTACTCTACGAACGGACTAAGATTTTTTATAAATTTCTTGAGTGGCGGTTCGGTCAAGTCGCCACCTGCAACGCCAAACAGTCTTACCAAACGCCACTTGGAGCGATACGTCTCTTGGCTGAGGCTAAAATACCCTAACGGCTCGACAGCCAAGAATTACTATACTAGCTTCAAGTCGTTAGTTGTTGTTTTGGCTGAATATGGATTTATTGAAGTCAATCTTGACGATCTTTTGCCCCTCAATCCATTTCCTAATAATGCGCAGAGCACTAAAGATGCAGATCCGCTCACCTTGGGTGAAATGCAAAGGCTGATTGGCGCTTTGAAGTCAGATCTTATTGCCATCCATAAGGGTGCATTCCTTGGAAATGGCGCGGAGGCGATGGCTGTATTGCTACTAATTACTGCGGCAAGGTCTGGAATCAATACTACGCCGCTCTTGGAGATGAAGAGGGATGCCCTACAGCCTCACCCATTTATTCCTAATCTCAGGTTGATTACTACCGTCAAACGTCGAGGTAAAGGCGCACAGAGCAAAACAATCCGTCAGACTAATCTGCTAGATGAGTACAGTGCTATTCCCCTGGATGGGGTGGCAGTCCTCAATAAGGCGCTGGAGATTTCTAAGCCACTCGTAGCACTGGCACCTGATGAAATATCTTCATGTGTGTGGTTATATCGCTCGGGCCAGCCTGGCCGCTCGAACGACATCGTTACCCTTACACCCGGTGCTTTATATGTCACGGCAAAAAGCATTTGTGAGCGTCATGCGCTTCAGGATGATCAAGGCAATCGGCTAAATGTCACGCTTAGTCGGCTGCGAAAGACTATGGAAAGCCGTTTGTGGAAACTGAGTGGTGGCGACATTATAGAAGTTTCCTCCGTTATGGGTCATACCCCTGGTGTCGCCGATAATCACTATTTGAAAATCAACGATGAGATCAAGATCGACGGGGCGACATTTGTTGGGGAGGCTTTTCCGGACAAACTACGTGGCATAAACGTTATACCAACCCCGCTAGGCGGCTGCAAAGATAGCCTTTACGGTAGTCTGGCACCAAAGGATGGCGTCAATCATTGTTCTGAATTCATCCACTGCCTCGGTTGCCCTAGCTATGCAATTGTAGGCACCTTGGAGGACTTATACCGGCTGTTCAGCTACCAACAATTCTTGTATGCAGAAGTCGAATACTTTCTCACGGACGAGTGGGGCGCATGGCGCAAGCGTCAGTTTGACTATATTCGATTGATAGATGATTTCACCCAGAAGTTTGATCTTGCATTGGTTTCGCAAGCAAGGGCTCAGGCTGAGTCATCTCCGCACTTGTTCTGGGCTAAAAAAATCGAGTTCATGAAGAAAAAATTGGACGGTGAAATTTGAGCATAAGAACCACGAGTGCGGTGTTAAAGGCATATGATGTCCTCATCGCACAGCCAGTTTCAGCGAATGGCCTAAGTCCCGCAGAGCGGGATACAATCGTGATCAGCGCTATCGTTAATGAAGATGGAGAAACCTTCGTTCTTAGCAGGTTTGGCGATGCACAGTGGGATCTTCGCCCGTTTTTTGATCAGGCCAATGTTGCTCATTCTTATAAATTCATCAACTGGGATATGGGCATGCCTCGGGCGCTTATTGATGACTGCAAAGCTGTTGCTTATGCTTGGTTTAAAAGAGGAATGCCTAGATCCAAACCTCCTATCGCACGGGGCATTACTACTTTCGCCGTCGTCAGCGCGATGCCTTTTGTTCGCTGGTTAAACGATCTAGGAGTTTCAAGCTTTGCAGATGTCCGTCCGATCCATGTCAGCAATTACGTTCATCATTGCAAATATGAATTGAAGTTAAAGCCTCTCCCGCTGTATGGGCGATTACGGGTTATTGATTTTCTTTGGGTGTTTTCTGCCGACACGATGTTTCCCATTCAGAGTTATCCTTGGGGTAATTCGACATTGTGGCGGATTTGTGGGGTCGCGAATGTAAAAGGGTTGGGTGCTGCCACTAAAAACGTCGGGCGAACAGATATTATTCCTCATGATGAACAATCTAGGATTTTCAACTATTGCGAAAGCATTGTCCGGGAGATGAAGGCCGAATTGGCAGCCAATGGTATTGGATATCATCCTAGTGATGAACGGATGGCAATTCGTTGCAGAGATGCTGTTCTGTATATAGTTTCAATCACTAGCGGCATGCGCAATGACGAGGCAATTGGAATTGAGGTTGGCGCTTGGCGCAAAGAGTTAAAAAACGGGGTTACCTTTTGCTGGGTGACCACAATCGAGCACAAGACAGGTAAAGGCCAAGTCGAATATCTTGTACCAGAACTGACGATTGAAGCTTTAAGTCTTTTGGCAAAATATTCAGTACCCATCAGAAAAGAGCTGGATGAAGAGATTAGACAGCTTGCAAGCAATCGGGATTTTTCGTATTCAACTGAACATCTCCTTAGGCTCGAAAAAGCCCGAAAAGACGCGAATAAACTATTTTTGGGACGAAACACACAAGGAGGGAAAGTTCAGGAAAGCCATCACGTTGAGGCTCTCAGCGGGCAAGCATCCAATGCTGCGTTTGACCGTATAGCTAAAGCCGCTGGAAGCGATTGGCCGTTGAGGACGCATCAATGCAGGCGAACATATGCAAGATGCTTTGTAGAATCCCGTATGGGCCGCACTTCATTGATCTACCTCAAATGGCAGTTCAAACACAGCAGCATGAGTATGACCCAACTCTATGCATCCAATCCGCAGCAAGACCTGACTCTCTTTGATGAGATCTTCCAGCAGATGACAGAGTTTAAAATTGACCTGATCGAATCATGGCTCGATGATCAGCCACTGGCAGGGGGCGCTGGCGAAAAGATTGTGGAGTTGCGGGCGATTCCAATCAAGGATAGAGCTGCTTT
>NZ_JABULD010000864.1:0-2852 GCF_014060985.1 Pseudomonas sp. MD195_PC81_125 | reverse complement strand
CTAGAAGCGATTGAGCAGCGTTTTAGGGAAGGCTCCCGCGTCCAAGAAGAAGTTAAGCAATTACGTCGTGGCATCCGGATCGTTTATGCCGACGAAAATCCAGGTTTCCACATCGATGTCACGCCTGCCCGCGCGATCAACGGAAATGGCGAAGCAAACGGCGAAGGTAAGCTGGAGGTTCCGGATCGGGTCACAGGGTGGAAAGCAAGCAGCCCTATCCCTTACTCGAATTGGTTGCAGGTTGCTTCTGCCCAAGAGATCTCTCTGGAAAGCTTGGTAGTTGCCAAAAGCCAGCGGATGCTTGATGCCGCGACACAAGATCCTTTGCCGCATTATCAGGATTACATCGATCAAGATCCCCTGCGTGCAACCATTAAGCTGCTCAAGCGGCATCGCGATGAATGGGCCATTAAGACAAGGAGCGCTGATACTCGCCCAATATCTGCGGTCATCACCACCCTGGCCACGCACGCATACCTGGATGTCGTAAAGGAGTCGCAGGCGAAGCCTCTGGCACCGCTCGATGCAATTTTGGAAATCGTTCGCAGGATGCCGCAGCACATCGGGCAGAGAGGTAGCGACTGCTATGTCTGCAACCCTGCCGATAACGGCGAAAACTTTGCAGAGAAGTGGAATCGACCGGGCGAGGGGCAAGGCTATCGCCAAGCATTTGCCAAATGGCATGCGGACGCCAGTGCATCTGTTTCATTGGGTTTGGAAAGTTTTGAATCCAACGATTCCTTTGCCGAGGCAGTGAAAAAGAATTTCGGTATTGCACCGGCATTCATTACGGCAGTGAACAATGAGATCCCTGCGAATTGGACTATGCCCGGCCGACCGGATGGCACTACTCGAAACTCTGCTTCGATGGGTTCGCTCTTCGGAGGGGCCAGCGGTGGCGGAACCTCTCAGTCGAGCGTAAAGCCAGTTGGACGCCTTGGCTGATCCTCTTAAGACGCCATTGCAGCGCGGAATCGCCGCGCTGCGAAATACCCTAGGTCAGGATGCAGCCGATGCATTGCTCCAGCTCGCACCCATGCGGGCTGACGAAGCGGCGTGCTTTCACTTCCCCTTGCCCATCGATTACACGGGGCAGGAGCGGCGTCTGCGTATTGGTTTCCCCTCCAACTTTCCCCGTGGACTCTTGCGGCTGAACGTCGAACCCTCTCCATGGCTGGTTTGGCCGCATGCCACCAAGTCGGGGCTTTGCCTTCATGGCTTTCAGGAACGCCCCATCATGGGCTCCCCAGAGGTCGTGGTAGAGGACAGCCTTGCTCGCTTGGCCCAGATTGTTTCGTTGTCCAAGATGGGATCAAGCCAGGCAACGCGCGATATCGAATTTCAGAATGAGATCACTACCTACTGGTCGTTTCAGCACGGTCAGTCATTCCAGAACCTCTTACTGTTGGATCGACCTCAGACTGCCTCGCAGTTGTTTGCGCTCAGCGATCCGCGCCGGGCTGTGCCATCCGGTCAGGAAACGGTTTGGTTAGCATCGAATGTAGCAGCACTCAAAGGGCATTACCGGCGGGTTGTCGGGCGCTCCGCTGTCATTCGCGCGGCCGAAACTCCCGGTTTTTACGTCAAGCTTCAGACTTATCCGGATATCCGCACCCCGGATCCAGAAGATTTATTGCTGTGGCTAAAGCCACACCTTCAACCTGACGATGCCGAGCAATTGCTGGCATGGTTTGAGCTGCATGGAACGTTGGCGAGTCGATGGATTGTTCTGGAGCTTCCAGGAGGGGCAGGTGCTCCAACATATTGTCTCAATGTGCGCTCGCTCGGCGTACAGCAGGAGCGGGGGGCAAAATTCGGCTTGCGTACAGCGCGCCGGCGGCCAGCTATCGCAAATGCACATCCTCCGGCACTTGTCCGCGCAACTGCCCTGGACGTGCTTGATCGAGCGTCCATTCTGTCCCGCGATATAAGTGGCACTGCACAGCACCTTGAAAATGCTCGAGTCGTTTGTGTTGGCGTTGGCTCATTAGGCAGTGCGGTGGCAATACAATTGGCACGATCCGGTGTCGGCCACCTTACCCTCATCGATCCTGACACTTTGGTGTCAGCCAATCTGGGGCGGCACGTTCTGGGAGCGGATAGCCTAGGGAGACTGAAAGCCTCAGCGTTGAGGGACAAGATTCTGTTAGATCTTCCGACTACAGAATGCACCGCTTATTCGACTTTCGCCGAAGTAGTTATGAGCAGCAAACCAGAAGTGTTCGATAACGCAGATCTTGTGGTGATTACGACAGCGGACTGGCAGTCGGAGGTCACTGTATGGCGAGCCAAATCCAGCGGCGTTTCTTGGGGACTTTTACAAGCCTGGAGCGAACCGTATACCCAGGTAGGCCACGCGCTATTCGCACCAGCCGGTACCTTTGATGGCCGTCATTTATTCACGGACATCGGCGATTTTCTTCATAAGTTTACCGAGTGGCCGGGAGGAGGTGTGGTTCCACTGCCCGCTTGTGGGGAGAGCTTTATTCCAGGCGGATCGCTGGGGATGACCAATATCGCCTCTATGGTGTCGCACACGGCTTTACGTGCATTGACCTGCAACATCACCACTGCATCTTGGGTCAGCAGTATCTACAGGCCTGAAGATGTGCCGAGCCTAGGAGGCCAATACCATGGGCCCAAACTTCCAGAGGGGGCGCAGCAACTCCTACTCGAGCGCGGATGGCCGGAACATAAGGATGAAATGGTATGACGGATATCGCTTGGCGCTGGAGATGGGCGGAGGTGGATTCCGAGCTATTGGTGTCGCAAGCTGTCGCGGACATCTTGGATAGTCATCGGCAGGGCCTCTTTGGCGTGGAGCGAGGGGGGACAGTTATTCGTCAACCCGG
>NZ_JABULD010000863.1:0-3036 GCF_014060985.1 Pseudomonas sp. MD195_PC81_125 | reverse complement strand
TACGCTCTATCTTTGCGAACGCGAAGGGTTAGAGAAAGTACTGATCCATTTTGATGAGCTTGATCAGGGCATGTCGAGATTTGATTACTCGAGACAGCAGATGATCACTGGCCTGATTTTGGCAACCAGGGCAATTAACCGTGAGGCTGCAAAAAATACTGTTAAATTGAAGTCGGTTGTTTATTTGCGTACTGATCTTTGGGATGAAATAAATTTTTCTGATAAAAACAAGATTACATCTACTTCTGTTTTGGACATATCCTGGGATGAGGAGTCGCTATTGAAAGTAGTGAATTCCCGGGTTAAAAGTATTGTTGGGTCGGAGTGGCAGTATTTGCACGATGGCGTAAAAATGCGTGGGCGTCAGCAGAAGTTTTCTTATATTGTTGCTAGGTCGTTCTTGCGCCCAAGGGATATTATTAGCTTTCTAAATATTCTCCTCGATAAAGCCAAGAAACGCATTGCCTCTAAAGGCGGAGTTACAGTTTTCATAAACAAAGATATAGTTGAGTCCCGCCGAGAGTACTCAACTTATCTGCGGCGTGAGCTGCACGATGAAATTTCTCCGCATTGGGCAGAGTGGGAAGACTCACTCAGGATAATTTCCAAAATTGGGCTACTTTCGTTTGCGAGAGTAACATTTGAGCAAAGATATACACAATCGATATCTCCTCAGAGTGATCGTACATCTGAACAGGCGCTCGAAACTCTTTATGAATACTCCGTGATAGGGGCTTATCGAGCTTCCGGATATGGTGGTAAAAAATGGGTATACAGATACTCTGAGCCTGGGGAGGCGTGGGACAGTTCTGGCTCACTTTTTAAGGTGCATTTAGGTTTGAAGGAGCATCTTGCTCTGAAAGAATAGTTCTCTCGCAAGTACATCTGGCCGGCAGCTACCGCTCATGGATGACAGTTGCCGGCAAGAACTAGACCTTGAAGCACAATTAATAAATAAAATTTCACATCACCTAAGTCGCGCTGTTTACAATGCTCACTGAATTTCGTTTATCGCTTTGTCGCACTCATCAATGACGTATTGCGGTACCATTTGATAGGATCTTGGGTTTAATTGATAGATGTAATCATTCTCTATGTGAAATGATTGATTGATGAATTTTGCAATTACATTTGAAGTAGCTACTGCTTTCTCGTCAAATATCATGCGATATATATGTAATTTTTCATAGTTGCTTGACGTATCTAGGTACAGCTTTTTCATCTCTGCGTTGACGCTGCTAAGTGCGTATAACTTATCATAGTCGAAGTCGTGGATGTGACCGACTATCTCATTCGTTCCTGACGCGAACTCTTCGTCAGTTAGGTCGCGCAGAACAAGCTCGAACACACCGCTCTCTACTTCTCTTTGTTCGTAAATCTGTGGACGCTTCCGTTTGTGAAGGACACTGGATAGTACGTCGAACGCCAAATTCTTTCTATTAATGACTTCGAAATATCTACGCAGATAAATTACTTTATGAAGAGCGTGGATCTTATCCGCAAGATTGGAGGTGTTAATCTCAACAAAAGTCTGTATGTCCTTCCTCTCAATTACTTTCTCGGTCAAGTATCCCTGTTTGTTCTCCAAAAAGCAGGCGCTTAGCGCCTCAAATCTATCCCGGTGATGATGGATAAGGTCAACAACTGGTTCGAAGTCATGACTCAGCATTAGTACAGTTTTACCACTAAGCGATGATTTTCCTTTCGAGAATAGCATGTCCATGATGGCATATTTTTTATTCTTGTCGAATGAGGAGATTGGATCGTCCAAGATGATTAAGTCTGCTTTTTCTTTCAGAGCTTGAAACATGAATAATACTAAAGCAAATGCGTTGCGCTCACCAAAACTCAATCGACTCTTAACTTCGGTAACTTCGCCTATAATGTCGTTCGGCTCAAGTTTTAGGCGGTACTCTCCTCTATCTTCCTCTTTCAAAAACACATGATAATTATATCCGGCATTCCTGAGGAATTGATTTATTTTCTCACCGTGTTCTTCAATCAATTTTTTAATCAATAGCTTTTGCTTGGCAACTTTTCCTTGTAAGTTTCCGGCGATCTCTTGCAGTTTTTCAAGCTCTTTATTGACTATGTTTGCTTTACCTTGAGTCGCCTCTGATTTCAAGTGCGGGAAATTGCTCAGATCAATTACTTGGTTTTTTATAGCGTTGATTACTTTGTCGACGTCTTTCAAGGATGAGAAGCCGAGTGAGCGAGCGGCAATGAAGCGCTCTCTCAGTCGTCCGATTTGTTCTTTTATGTCGAGTAAATAATTAGACTCGTCGTCAGTGTAGCCATCAATTTTTGAGATAAATCCTGTGATTCGATTTCTCGTTTCTTCGGAGAAATATTGTTCGAGATGCTGAAAGGCAATAACAATCTTGTTAAGGTTTTCGATTGCTTTGGGTTTATAAACATCAGATACCTTTTTTATTATTTCTATCTTCTCGGTAGCGTCTGTCGCACAATATGGGCAATCGCTACCCATATCCATGAATGGCGCACCTTGGTGCTGCCAACTCACCCATTTGAAGTTATTGTCGTTCTGGATGAAATTTTTGAAAGGTTCTAAGCCTTCGGGAATATTGGCAACGTTGTTGCCTCCTTTAAAAGCTTGGGACATGGCGCTTGACGCGTGTATACCGTGTTTAACTTCTTTTCCGAAGGCAGTAATTATTGCGTCGAAATCTGCCAGCAGCCCGGAAATTTCCTCATCGCCATTCAAAGTGTTTTTCATTTGCGAGGTCATATCCTCGATTTCAAGTATTCCTCTTTCGTAATCTTCGCCACGGATGAAAATGTCGAAGCTTCCTTTGACCAATTCGTCTGCCTGAAAGGCGACTTCATTGATATATTTTTCATCGAAAATCAGGAAGTTTTGGACAGTTTCACATCCTTCCACGACTGGTGTCGCTTCCTTGTCCGCTCTCAACTTATAAGGGCGGAGTTGGTCCAATTCTTTGGACTTGTTTTTATAGTCGTTTACGGAAGCTGCGATGGCTTTTGCAATAGTACTCTTCCCTGTGCCGTTGATTG
>NZ_JABULD010000280.1:0-1830 GCF_014060985.1 Pseudomonas sp. MD195_PC81_125 | reverse complement strand
TCGTTCCCTACCGCACGTCAACGTTGGCACCATCGGTCACGTTGACCACGGTAAAACCACTCTGACCGCTGCTCTGACTCGCGTCTGCTCCGAAGTTTTCGGTTCGGCCGTAGTTGAATTCGACAAGATCGACAGCGCTCCAGAAGAAAAAGCTCGCGGTATCACCATCAACACCGCGCACGTTGAGTACAACTCGAACATTCGTCACTACGCTCACGTTGACTGCCCAGGTCACGCTGACTACGTGAAGAACATGATCACCGGTGCTGCTCAAATGGACGGCGCTATCCTGGTTTGCTCGGCCGCTGATGGTCCGATGCCACAAACCCGTGAGCACATCCTGCTGTCCCGTCAGGTAGGCGTTCCGTACATCGTGGTTTTCCTGAACAAGGCTGACCTGGTAGACGACGCTGAGCTGCTGGAACTGGTTGAGATGGAAGTTCGCGACCTGCTGTCCACCTACGACTTCCCGGGCGATGACACCCCAATCATCATCGGTTCGGCTCGTATGGCGCTGGAAGGCAAAGACGACAACGAGATGGGCACCACTGCCGTCAAGAAGCTGGTTGAAACTCTGGACAGCTACATCCCAGAACCAGTTCGTATGATCGACAAGCCATTCCTGATGCCAATCGAAGACGTATTCTCGATCTCGGGTCGCGGTACTGTTGTGACTGGTCGTATCGAGCGCGGTATCGTTCGCGTTCAAGATGCACTGGAAATCGTTGGTCTGCGTGACACCACCACCACCACCTGCACCGGTGTTGAGATGTTCCGCAAGCTGCTCGACGAAGGTCGTGCTGGTGAGAACTGCGGCGTTCTGCTGCGTGGTACCAAGCGTGACGACGTTGAGCGTGGTCAGGTTCTGGTCAAGCCAGGTTCGGTTAAGCCGCACACCAAGTTCACCGCAGAAGTTTACGTTCTGAGCAAGGAAGAAGGCGGTCGTCATACTCCGTTCTTCAAAGGCTACCGTCCACAGTTCTACTTCCGTACTACTGACGTGACTGGTAACTGCGAGCTGCCAGAAGGCGTTGAAATGGTAATGCCAGGTGACAACATTCAGATGACTGTTACCCTGATCAAAACCATCGCGATGGAAGACGGTCTGCGTTTCGCTATCCGTGAAGGCGGTCGTACCGTCGGCGCTGGCGTCGTAGCCAAAATCATCGAGTAATTCTCTTTTGTAGAGTCTGCTTGATGAATTGAAAAAGCCCCCGCTCAGCGGGGGCTTTTTTATTGGGTTGACACCTATCTGGGGCGTCTATAGAATTGCGCCTCCTTTTAACGGGCGTATTGCGCCCGGTGGGAATAGCAGCCGGAGTCTGAAATCCAATGCAAAATCAGCAAATCCGTATCAGGTTGAAGGCTTTCGACCATCGCCTGATCGACCAATCAACCCAGGAAATCGTGGAAACCGCGAAACGTACTGGTGCTCAAGTGCGTGGTCCAATTCCACTGCCTACCCGTAAAGAGCGGTTCACCGTTCTGGTTTCCCCGCACGTCAACAAAGACGCGCGTGACCAGTACGAAATCCGCACTCATAAGCGCGTTCTGGACATCGTCCAGCCAACGGATAAAACCGTTGATGCACTTATGAAGCTTGATCTTGCGGCCGGTGTGGAAGTGCAGATCAGCCTCGGCTAAGACTCGGTCTTGGTCGTGTAACGCTCTGAAATGGGCGGCCATAGCGGGTGAAAGCCCCGTACACTCATGAGGTTTACAACATGACTATTGGTGTAGTCGGTCGTAAATGCGGTATGACCCGTATTTTCACCGAAGAAGGTGTCTCCATTCCGGTCACGGTCATTGAGATCGAGCCGAATCGCGTCA
>NZ_JABULD010000219.1:0-3868 GCF_014060985.1 Pseudomonas sp. MD195_PC81_125 | reverse complement strand
ATCAGTGCGCCGCCAACCTGTGCCCGGATCTCCCGGAACGGGACGACCTCAGGCAGCAGACGGAACACATCACTTTTGTACTCGCGGATAAACCACATGACATCGGCCGCTTCCTCTTCGGAGAGCGAGGTGCGTGATGAAACCAGTGGCTCGAGCAGTGACTCGAACTCAGGGATGCTTCCTGGTTCGATCACCCAGGGCGTGAAGTTGCCTTCAAGCAGTGGCGGTCGAGATTCTTCAGTCGCGGGTAAACGTCGAAGCGTGAGGTAATGCATGACGGCGTTGAGGTAGAGCTCGGCCTCCGAGGCCGTCAGAACCTGTTCAGGAAAGTCAGGGTAAAACGGCCGGTGGTGCACATGAGCGCCACTCCTGCGCCGAAGAACTTCGATAATGTCACGCAACCAGTACTTGAGTTCTGTCGCCGACAACAGGCCGATTTGTTCAATCAGAGGCTCTGACAGTACGCACCGGAACGCCGCGATTTCCCGGACAGCCGACGCGACCTGAGCGTGCGTGGCACCCCCAGTGCCCATCGGGACGTGAACTTTACTGCGGCGACGCAGGAACAGCTCCTGATTCATGCTTGATTTTCTCCCTGAGTCGCCGTTGTGAGCGAGCTGCAGCATCGTATCTACAGCCAAAATGAAAACGCCTGCTGGGAGCAGGCGCGGTGTGGAGAGCAGAACCCCTAGTTCATAGGGTTTAGAAGGAAGGTGTTCCATAGCCACGTTGGCATTCTACGGAAAGTTTTCTCCGGTTGTCAGGCTGCCTCGCATTTCAACAGTAACAAGCTGCTTCACTGGAAAAACTAGGATGTTTATGAGTGATGGGGCGCTACACGCTTTTTTTCTGTTTGCTGCGTATGCCGGCGAGAAGCTGGTATACGGAAGAACGATAGTGGCAAAATAGTGTCAATTGCTCCGGAACACTGGTTTCGGATTTCAACGACAGGGATGTGAGTGGGCTGTGAGCGCAGCTTGCGTAAGGGATATATGGTTTCCATCTATGTGAACGGAATAGACAAGACCCCTCAGATTAGCGACTGGACGATAAAAGGTGATGGGCGCGGTGGAGTTTCGCTGACTTGTCACTATCCATCTGGCAAGAGTTGGCCCAGTCCGCTTGCCGACTGCGAGGTTGTTCCGACTCGAGATCTGAAAAACCAGCTTATGAGGAAAAAATCCAGCTCAGTGATAAGTGCTATCGAGAGCGCAGTGATTTACGGCGAGAAATATGCCGTCGTTCAGTATTTCGCAGGTGGTAAAAAGTACGCTTACAAGCTCGCCGATATCGAATTCGCCACACCGACGAAGATAAAAGATGATTCGGTTTTCCGGTATTTCCGCTCTGTAGCTGATGCGAGAGTCATTCAGGCAGAATCGGAGAAGGATAAAGTTATCGCCGAGAATGTGCGGCGCCAACTCGAGTTAATACCTGCATGCTCGAGCACAGCATTGCACGCCTATTGCACCGGTCGTAATGGAAATCAGAAGCTGGTAGCAGACCTTATTTTTCCATTTGGTCTCAATGAGAGTCAGCTTGAAGCGGTAGAGCAGGCTTTCACTTCTCAAATCAGTTTGATAGAAGGCCCTCCCGGCACCGGCAAGACACAAACCATCCTGAACATCATCGCCAACATTCTGTTGCGTGGAGAAACCGTGGCGGTGGTATCGAACAATAATGCGGCCGTTTCCAACGTATGTGAAAAGCTGGGTAAGTCAGGCCTCGATTATCTGGTTGCCGAGCTGGGCAGCAACGAAAACCGTGAAGCGTTTTTTACCAATCCTCGTCCCCGACCCTCAATGGCTCCTGAGGCGGCGCCTGAGATGGCGACCATTCAAAGTGTCTTTCAGCAGCTAAAATGCTACCTGTCTGACCGCAACACGATGGCCAGGCTGCAGACTGAAGTCAGTGAACTGGAGATTGAACGCAGTTATTTGCGGCAGTGGCAGCAAGAAAGTGGCGTGCTGGATCCCATTCCCTTGGGCAAATACAACCTGACCCCGCAAAAGGCCACCGATCTGATGGCATTCCTGACGCACCTTGCTGGCAACCGCGTGCGGATCAAGGACAGGATAGAAATGCTGTTCAACTTCAAGATCCTGCGCATGAAACCATTCGATGACTGGGCCAAGCGTAAGTCGGTCTTCTACGGTCTGCAGCTTCACTACTACGACAAAGCGCTTCAGGAAAGAAAAGCGGCGCTGGCAGGGGTTCAGGAAAAACTGCGGCTGGGTAATTATCAGGTGTTGCTTGAAGAACTTACGAGTACCTCTATGAAGTACTTGAAGCAGCATCTCCACCGGCATGTTCCGCAAACTGAGCCCTTCGATGGCAATAGTTATCGGAAAGCCAGATTCGATGAGTTCATCATGCGCTATCCGATCATTTCAAGCGGTACGCATTCCATCGTCAATTCCTTGAAAACCGGCACAGTGCTCGACTATGTCATCATTGACGAGGCTTCGCAGCAGGACATCGTTCCTGGAATATTGGCTCTGGGCTGTGCGAAGAATCTGATCGTTGTCGGTGACAGAAAGCAGTTGGCACACATTCCGGCGACGCTGTGCATGGCCGCGCCAGCGGTTCATTACGACTGCGAGAAGTACAGTTTGCTTGATTCGTGTATCAGCGTGTTCGAAGGTGCCATCCCAATGACCCTATTGAAGGAACACTATCGCTGTCATCCGCAGATCATCAAGTTCTGCAATCAGCAGTTCTACGACAATCAACTGGTTCCGATGACTGAAGATCATGGGGAAAAGCCGTTGTCATTGCTGATCACCGCGAAGGGTAATCACACGCGGCGCAAAACCAATCTCCGGGAACTGGATTCACTGTTGGCAGTGCTTGATGGTGAGGGCAAAAGTGCTTGGGAGGACGAAGACGGCAGAGGCTTCATCGCCCCGTTCAGGAACCAAGCCAGGTTATCTGGCACGCTTTTGCCAAAGTATTTCGTCAAAGACACCGTTCACAAATTCCAGGGGCGGGAGTGCGACGAGATTGTCTTTTCCACTGTGCTGGATAAAAAGAGCACGACACCGAAACTTCTGTCGTTCGTGGACGACCCTCGGATGATCAATGTGGCGGTATCGCGGGCCAAGAAGCGCTTCACCCTGGTCACCGGTGAAGACGTTTTCACGGCCAACAATGGGCACATCGCAGCGCTGGTGCGCTACATGGAGTACTACGCTGATGAAGCGCAACTTTATCGCGCCCCAGTGATATCGGCTTTCGATCTGCTCTACAAGGAATACGACAAGTCTCTGGAGCGGCTCAATAGCAAGTTGCGAAGGAGCGATTCCGACTACAAGTCCGAGCAGATCATGGCGCAGATACTGCGAGAGACCCTTGATCAGGAGGTCTACCGGGGCATTGCAGCCCACGGCCAGGTCGAGTTGAACCAGTTGGTCTCGATGACCAACGAGTGGCTTACCCCGAGAGAGAGGGAGTTCATGGACAACCGCGCCAGTTGTGATTTCGTTATCTATTTCAAAGTCGGCAAAAGACCACTCGGAGTAATAGAGGTCGACGGGGGGAGTCACGCGACACCGATGCAAATCGAACGGGATGCCTTGAAAGACAGCATCTTGCAAAAGGCGGGTGTTGCTCTATTGCGTCTACGCACCGTCGAGAGTCGCATCGAGGAGCGGGTAGCCGCGTTTATGGCACAGTGGGCCAATACAACCATTGGAGTAAACGCCGCCCCTGCTTGAGGCTCAAGAGCAAAGTGAGTTTCTTTTTGTCGTCAATACCGGATTCAATGCGACAACACTTCACTTAATCTTTCTCAATTGCAGGTGTATCGTATTCGCCCTTTACGGGCCTGCGGGCCCGCCGCAGATACGTGAGGTAGTTGAGTTTCATG
>NZ_JABULD010000862.1:0-2378 GCF_014060985.1 Pseudomonas sp. MD195_PC81_125 | reverse complement strand
GTCCTAAGTTGTAAGACTTAGTTCTGGTGAATGAAAAAGCCGCCTCTTGAGGGCGGCTTTTTTTCTTATATAAGCCCTCATTTATTCTTCCTGTGTTTTTTCTTGCAGGCAAGAACAGCATCTACCTCGATTCTTGCAAGATTGACCTCAAAGTCTAAAGCCCTTAATGTTCTGAAAGCATTTTTCAACGTTACTTTTGAAAAAAAAGGTAGCTTTTTCGGTATCTCTCGGTTTACGGCAATGGCATATACAACGCAGAATTTTTTTGATTCTGGCCGAATGTCTATATCAGCTAACTTCATTTCTTCAGGTAGTTTTTTTGTTTAGTCTTTTTCGGAACTCTTTGTCACTAACAAATGCTTCGGCAGCGACGCAGCCTTGAGAGAATAAGTGGCTTAGGGTGCTCGAGCTTCTATAGTATTTGACGTGAATTAAGTATCGAGAGTTTCTTAAAATATCGCAAAACTCGATTTTGTCATTTTTTCCGCCAAGTCCAATAGTTTTTTTGTCAAACAGTACATAATTAGGGTCGTTTGCAACGACATAGTTGTTGTATTCGTCTTCCCTTTCATGGTTGTAAGTTGGAAGGGTGTATTGATACTGCGTTAATTCACTGAGGTAGTTGTCTATGCGTTTCACGAAGTCTTGATTTACTCTGTACCATATCCCGTTTCTAAGGATATATTGTTCACTGCCATATGTTATTTCGGCGTAAAGACAGCGATATGCAGACCATGACTTATTGCTATGATGTTCCTCGTGAACTATAAAAATTTGTTGTTTCTTCAAGGCTTTTGTACATATTTTCTCTTGACTATTGGTCTGTAAATGCCTTGCGAGTTCTTTAATTTCTAATGTCGGATGTATTGCCGCCTTGTAATGCTGGTCAAATGAGTACCCCGATTGATACTCCCAATCTACGATTTCTGGCTCACCTAGCCAAAAATGATCAAGATGCTGATCGACGGATAATCTCTCATCCAGCTCCATGTCGAGTAATAATGCAACGTCTGGGTCTTTTATTTTACTTATGTTGTCCACCCATTCGAAGTTTTCTGGAAGCTTCATTTTGAAGCGTTCTAGTGCTTCAAATAGGATGTCTGATAATGTATCAAGAGTCACTTCTGGGCATATGACAAGAGCATCTCTGCCAGTTATTTGAGTCCCGAATATGCTGACCATGGACTCCCCAGTTATCGCGTAAAGCATATCCGTCTCCGAGTCTATTTCAAGCTCAAAGATTCCTACGCTTTTAGGGCTCTGATTTCTCGAGTTCAGTGGATTGTCTTCATAGTTTGACTTGTCCAGGCTTCTGAGCTTTTCAGGACTTACAGAGTTTAAGGTTACGCGAAGACCAAAGTCGCGTTCAATGCTGTCGGATATTATCAAGTGGTAGCCTGAGCCAAAAGCTAGAGAGAATATTTTCCCATGAACTCGAATTACTAATAGCGCGCCGACGGTATTTCCCTGTCCAAAAATTTCTGGTGAGAATTCTTGATCCTTGCAAAGGAAACTTGCCCATTTGGGGGGGTGAGGATCGACTTCCTTTTTTATATAAAGCGTTGCGGATCCCGTAGGAAGCTTTACTGTTTTTGGGGCGATTGAGTTTTCAACTTTTACAAACTCTATGTCGGATGCATGGTCGTTTTTTGCCAAGTAGATTGAAAGTTTTTTCTTTGTTCTTTTTAGCTCTTGGCATTTTTTACTCCCTGTCTACCGGTTGCCGATTGTTCAAGGTCCCAAAAACGTTTTCCACCAAGTATCTATTACTCATTCCTCTGTATTGGATTTTATCGCTTTAGAGGAAGATTAGATCATAGCCATCAGATGGCCAGTGTGCCAACCAATTAGTTCACTAGGTTGATGAGGTGGCTTTTTTCGAAGTGTTAAAAAGCCATCTGAGCTGCAAGTTACTTGCTTGGCCATGAGTGTTACTGTCGGCCAGAATCCCGAAACGCCGGCTCCATGCTGTCCTGCTCACGCTTAGACAGGCGCAGAACCCCAGCGATGGTTTGCCACTGACTAACAACGGCCCGAAACCGTTCGATGATATTTTCTGTATTTTCCCGGCTGACTCGAAAAAACTCTGCCACTTCTCTAGCCAATTCCAGATCCAAGGCGTTATCAAAGTCCGTGATGTTCAGTTTCAACCCATCCGCATTCGCCACGGGATTAATGTCGTAAGCCTCGGACAACCGCCACCCGCGACCAGGGTCGAGAAGGAATCCGTGGTTACGCAGATGGTCGTCGGTGTTTGAAACGAGAATATTGAAGACAATTCGCGACCATAGCTCGCGCAGGTCGGTGTCGACTTCTGAGCCGTGTTCAATGATCGCTCGAGCCAGTTCGATGTAGCTGGCGCCATTCGAGGCATCGTC
>NZ_JABULD010000353.1:0-7204 GCF_014060985.1 Pseudomonas sp. MD195_PC81_125 | reverse complement strand
TGAGTTTTTTTACGGACGCCGAGGAATGCAGATTTTCAGATTCAGCCTCATTTTATTACTTTCAATACTGTCGCCTGTGGTCATGGCTGAGGGCACGATGATTGCCACCATCCTTCAGGCCGACTTTTCCAAGGATCCGGAAGTCCGGTTGCTTGTCAGAGTCGTTGATGTGGGTGGCGGTTCGGATACCCCTTCCATGGCGGTTCGTAATCAATGCCTGGAGAGGAAGGCGTCCGCAGAACGTCCTGGGCCGGATCCGTGCTTTTCGATAGAGATCACTGAGAGCAAAAAGCAACGGGCCATTGTTCGGCAAACGCTATTGAATGATCCTCAGCGCACAACCGACCCTATCTATTTGGAAATTGTTTATCGCTCGGAGGTCAGCGAGAGTGATCCGACGAATCACCATCAGCGATCCGCCACACTGAAGATCGAAGAAAACGGCCTCTACAATTGGAACAATGAAAGCGAACAGGCATTGGCGGACGTTGAGTGGTTTCCCTCGGGAAATGGTGTTCTTGGTCTGATGGTTCCTGACGCGGATGCATTGTTGAACTCTGTATATCGGGATCGTATGAGTCGGCTGGACGAAAGCGGTCAGAAAGCACTGAGGGAAACTCAAAGAGCCTGGATGAAATTTCGAGATGCGGAGTGCCAGGCCGACCCGAAATCGCATAGATCTGTTTTCGGTGAGTGGTCCGATGCCTGCCTAATTCGCGCGACGATAGAGCGTGCTCGCCAATTGGCTTTGGCACCGGACAAGAGCAGACGTTGAAACGGACAAGCCAGAGCATTCGGGCGAAAGCGTCGACTTGGATGAGCATGCATAAACTTTTCTTTCTCTTTTTTGCGCTATTTCCTTTAGGCGCTCAAAGCGCAGTCACCACCGAATCACTTTGCTTCGAACTCCGTACCTACTATGACGAAGCCAGCAAATGGTCCGGTGGTTTTGTGAAGTACGCCAAATCCAGCGAGCCTATTTCCATTGTGTTGACGGATTCTCAGAATGAAATCCTCGATCCGGACGCGCCTTGGTAGCACACCAGAACTTGGTCCGAAGTCATCAACGGCGAGGTCACGGGCACTTATGAGTTGATGACACAAGGCTCGCAGATCGTCTCGATGTCTTACACAAAGCAGTGCAACGGCAAGGTGTACAGCTTCGGAATCAATACCAGCATCGACTCCTCTCTGGAGTCCGGATGCAAGTGGGAATAGGGCGAGTACATGCATTTCAAAACTTTAGCGTTATCACTGCTGGGCCTGCTGTGGACGATCCCGTCGCTAGCCGAAACCGTCACGTTCAGCCCAACGCAAGGCGTTGAAGCAACGCTGGTTCTCAAAGGCTCAACGCTGAACGTCGCCGTTAAAGGCGAAACGCATAACGAGTCGCGGACGGTCGATTTTGAAGCCGTAAACGAACTCCACATGCAGTTCGACGATTTCAATTTCGACGGCGCACAGGATTTCGCGATCTGGCAGCTTGATGACGGCATGGGTACTTACGACTACTACCGAGTGTTCATTTACCAAGCCAGAACCGGCACCTTCGAAGAATTGCAGCCGGATTGCGGCGATGGTTTCGTTAATTTGCGCGTCGATAAAAAGCGTAAAGCGTTGCTCAGCACCTACTGGGAAATGAACATACCCAAGCAATGCGTCACCCGGTTCTCCAAACGCAAAGCCTGAATGACTCAAGGAAGAACACAGTGAAACGTTTTGTTTTTACCCTGATGGCCGTGCTGCTGCCACTCTCAGCGGTGTACGCGCAGGATGACTGCAGCCATGTCAGCTCAAGCCTGGAAATGGTGCCCTGCTCGGAGGCGGCGAAGAAGGCTGCCGATACGCAGTTGAACCTCAGCTACAAGCAATTGATGGCGCGGCTTGAGTCTGATTATCGAGCGGATCCGGCATTGGGAGCGGAGTACGCAGCGAAGGTTAAAGAATCGCAACGTGCATGGCTGAAGTTGCGCGATGCGAACTGCCCTTTGGAGGCATTCGAGATCGAGACGGGGGTGCCGGCGCATGTGTTCGCGGTCAACTCGTGCATCGCCAGAATGAGTCGCGAGCGCTCGGCGTATCTGGACAAGATTGTCCCTGCACTTGCACCCGACAAGAGCACTTCGACAGCGCCGGCCAACGGCGCCTGTCCTTCGGAGGAATTCCCTGCGTTCCTGACAGCGTTTTCCGCCAGCAGTGAATCACAGCGCCGTCTCACTGCGATGACGGTCAAGTCGCTTTTGTTGAAGCCGGTAGCAGGCAAGGACCGTAGTACCTTTGAGCCTTCGACCTCGGGCGTCAGCGGAGCTTCTTTCACCTACCCGCTGATGGCCGCCATCACACCCGGCAAGACACCGGGAGTCGAGATTGAAGAGGTCGATGACAGTCACGTCAACGTGGTCGATAAGCGGGCGGGCAACAGCAATGTAAAAATCTTCAACTTCTCACGTCAGGCATGTTGGGTACTTGAGGGCGTCGAAGACTGGTCGATCAGCGAGAATGATCTTGTCGCAACACGTAAACCCGGAATGAGCCGCGCCGAGAACTTCTGCGAACAACGTGCCGAGGCTTTAGGAGAGTTAGGGTTTCTTGAGCAGTACCGTCTAACTGTGGAGTTGATTGAAGCGTCTCTGGAAAATTATGTCTGCGCAGCAGAGTCAGGTGATCCAGAGGCGAGCGAGTCAGCGGCAAGACTGAGCCTTTCGCAGATGGCGTCCCAGCTGGAAACCAGCAAAGTTGAGGCTTTGTTCCAAGCCGCGTCAAAGACGCCGAGTGGTGCATTGGGTTATGCCTCGTTTTTTTGTATGGGGAACTCCACCGATTACGACGGTCCTTGCCTCCATCCAAAGCAGGCAGAAGAGCAGGTCATTCGAGCAATCAACATGGGCTCCATAGAGGCGATGAGTTATCTGGCTTCTACTTTTGAGGGTGGCGAGTTGGGAACAAAGGACATGTCCCGAGCGTTAGCCTGTTATCAAATGGCGGCTGATAAAGGTCACCGGTTGAGCATCGACAACGTGGCGCGATTGAAGTCGCAAGGTCCAGAGCCGATCAAGGCGAGCCACTGCATTTGAAATTCGGAGCGCGGATGTGTCGCGATTCTTTGCCGTTAAATTCTAAGTGAGTGGAACTGTGCCTGATGAATTGTCGATTCCGGGTTTCGTGAGACCTCGTTATCTGCGGGTATTGCTGATCAGCGTTGCTGCTTTCGCGCAGGTCGGTCATGCCGCCGCAACTGTTGCCTCGGTGGGCAATGCGTCGGGTCAGTCGCAGATCGCGCAAGGCCCAACCGAAGCTGCGATCGACATGACACCTTGTCGGTTCTCAATGACGCTCTCGAAAGATCAATGGTTGCAGTTCAATACGCCTGATCTGATATTCATTGCGGCCAAACAACAGCCTGAAACCTCTAGCGCCCCGCGTTTATCGCAGGCTCAGACCTCGACGGGTTATGAGTGGAATTTCGAAAAGCCCACAAACCTGAGCCAGCCCTGGTTCGGTGTCATGTGTGAAAACACCAACAACTTTTCTGTGCTCACTACTCAGAAGCCGCCGCTTGATGACACGATAGAGTTGCAACTTGTGCGAGAGAGTAACGACCGTAAATGCCCGGCGACCCTGACCGATCATGGTTGGGAGCCGACGTCGCTGGCGGGGCCAAAAAACGGATACACCTTTGAGGCATTAGGTGGGGAGAGGTCCTCGGGGTTCATCTTCGGTTTCCATGACAAGTCACGACGTCACATCACCCGCGTCGCTTTCTGCCTGCTGCGCGGCGAAAGCGTGTTGATAGGATCGGCGGAATCAGGCTCGGTCACTTCGTTGGCTATCAGCGCCGAAGGATTTGAAGAAATCAAAACAGCAGTGCGCAGCATGGCTTTTGAGTAAGCCTGCGATGACCAAAAGGAGTTACAGCGTGAAAGGATGTTCAGTTCTACTTGGTGGCTTCCTGGCCATTGTCACGTCCGTGGCTTTCGCAGCTGACCCGGACTTCAAGGATTACACCTTCACCCCAGTGTTCACTGGTATCAATCACGAACCGGTGCCGCAAGAACACAGCAACTCGATGATGGATAAGGCACGCGAGCAGGCGCTGAAAGGCAAGTCAATTTCGTCGGTCATTACATCCTCTACATGTTCGCTTGTGGCGGCAGTTCTATTTGCGGCCACGTGCTGGATGCTCGCACGGGGGAGGTTGTCGGCGGGTTGCCGAACGCATACGAAGGCAACACGTTCGATACGTCCTTCGTGCCTGACAGCCGATTGATCATCATTTCCGGCGTCACGGCCAATGGCGAAAAGGACGAGCGAGGCAATCGGTTGAGAAACCGTTAACGGGATCGTTACTACGAGTTTGTGAACAACGAGCTTCGGTTGGTGAAGAGGGTGGACGCAGAGCCACCGACACTTGATGAAGAGTGATGGGATGAACCAGTTGATCGCGGGCATTCAGATCCGCGCTACGGCGAGTGCGCCCTTTGCTGCGAATGGAAAAACACTCCCGCTGAATTGAGGCGGGTTAGTTCAAAGGAAATGAAGTGAAAAGACTGCTGTTGTTATGTATGAGCTGGTTGCCGATGGCAGCGATGGCGTCGGATATCTGCAACGAGAAAAGCGATACCAAGACTTTTCTTACGCAATGGAAAGACAGCGGAGAAAGTGTCGAAGACATACATTCTGGCTTCTACGATGGTGAATTTTCTCTAGAGCGTGGCAAGGTGGTGTACCAAGGTGATCTCAATGGCGATGGCCGAGACGATTTCATCTTCCTCTCCTATTCAAGTCACGGTTCGGCCGGCGACATGACGTACGCCTTCCTGATCCAGTGCCGTGGTTATTTGAAGCATACCGGCGGTGATTACTTTGCCGGGATCAAAGTACTGGACGGTCCGCCCAAGAATGGCGGAGACGTCAAAGACATCGAGATCTATTCCTACATCAGGGATAAACGCGGGCAGATTCGCTACAAAAACAACGTAGCCATGACCCGACCACATCTGTGGCAATTCAACCCGCAGACACAGCGTTATGAAGGTCAGCCCGAATAGATTTCAGTTACGGAGTTAAAGCGTGAAAGGATGTTCAATTCTACTCGGTGGACTCCTGGCCATTGCCGTGTCCGTGGCTTTCGCACCACACGCACTCGCTGCACCCCAAGTCCTCAAGGAAATCCCGGCAAGCTTGTTGGGGGATGAATCACGGCAAAACGTGTTCGTTCTGGCGGGAGACGCGGACGAGGCATCCAACCGGTTGTTGATCGCGCCGGTTCAAGGGCGCAATGAGGACATATTGCTCGATACGTCCAAGGCTTTGCCTCTTACGAAGAGTCAGTACTCGTCTGATCTTCTGGATAGTTTTAGCGTTCGGGTTTTCAACGGCCGGCCTGGAGCCATGACGGTTGTGGATCCACAAGAGGAAGAGGTCCTGGTCAAACAGCGGTTCGTTGAGGCGGGGGACTACATTGCGCTGGTGACCAACGAAGAAGACAACGCTGTTTTTAACTTCAATCTTTTGTTCACCTTCAATAATGGCTCAAAGCAGTTTGAGCTGATGAAAGTGCTGCAAGTGGTCAATAACCACTACTGCGATCGCTCGCTTGTGAGCGTAGCGGAGCTGCCGATTGAGACGTTGGGCTCAACCACTCTGGCTTCATTCAACGGCCTCGAAGCGCTTAAAAAGTTGCGGGCTGCAAACGTTGGCAGCCCTCAGGGCGGTTATAAAAAACTGATGACAGTCGGTTCAGCTGACCTGCTGGATAAAGCGCTGGCAGCCTATCGAAAGGGCGACAGCAGCTCGTTCAAGGAAGTGATGAGTAATATGTTGTTGGGAAATGACTCGCATGGCGCGTGCTCTCCGGAAAGTTATATCGTCGGAAAGTACTACTTCTCGCAGCACCCTGGTTGGTCCAACGATGTCGGTTTTCTGCTGGGCGAGGCGGGTTACTACACGGAGTCTATCCAGTTACTGAATGCGGTGATTGCCCACAATCCGGAACGGACGGTGGCTTACCTGAATCTCGCAGATAGCTATTGGGCCATGAACGATAAAGAGCGAGCAGTGCCGGCGTACAAGCAATATGCATCGCGCATGGCGGAAGCAGGAAAGGCTTCGAAGATTCCTGCTCGGGTAGCTGAGCGCAGTGGCGGAGTATCCGGGCCATGATCAAACTCAAGGCGTTCTTTGGGCGGGTTGCGGGTGTTTCTTTGGCTGCTTTGCTGGTTCCTGCACATGCCCAAGAAACCTGCAATCCCGACAGCTTTTCCAATCCCGATATGATCATTTGCGGTCAACAGACTTTTGAAAAAGTCGATGCAATGCTGAATGAGCAATACAAGAAAGCGCTGGTCGGTTTGGCGCCGGCCGACAAGAAGCAACTGATTGATGTGCAAAAGAAGTGGGTGCGCTTTAAAGAGGCATATTGCGAGGATATCTATCAGTCGGTTTTGCCCGGTGCAGAGGCGCCCATCGAAAGGCTTGGGTGCCTGGTGCAAACAACCAATGCCCGGTTGGGGGAATTGGTTGCTCTGCAGACGGGTTTACCGTTGGATGGTTTTTACAAGGCGGCATCTGCGATTGCAGGGAAGGATCGTGACAGAGACTTAGCGGCCTCCATTGAGCGGCTGGGAGGGGATGAGTTCGATAATCCGCTTTGGAAGAAGTACGCAGACGGGCATTGTGAGATGGCTGGCCGTCTGTTGCGTGAAGACGTCGCCTACTGCGCGGTGAGGATGCGCTTTCAATTACCCATGAACCGCTAAAGGAATGGTTGGTTTGAAATCTTCGTCTGCGTTTATTTCTGCGCTTCTCCTGATACCGCTGACTGCCCACGGTGAGGTTACTACCGAGGTTTCTTGCTTCCGTTCGTTGGGAGGCAAGAACATCAATTTCGAGTTTCGATCCTATTACGACACGGTCTCCCGCTGGAGTGGAGCAGGGGTTAGATACACAAAGTCCCCAAAGGCGATTCCCCTTGTCTACCGGGGTGTCGAAGAGGAAGTCATGGAGGAAGGGCGCCCCTCTCAGTTCACGACAATCTGGGTGGAGGTTTCCGAAGGGTCGCTGACAGGCGAATACGAAATGGTCAGCCAAGGTGCCCGAATCTATGGGATGACCTACACGAATTACAAATCCGGTAAGAAGTATTCATTCGATCAAGACATCACCATGGACGCTTCGCCAGAAACAGGCTGTCAGTGGTGAGCCG
>NZ_JABULD010000511.1:0-4313 GCF_014060985.1 Pseudomonas sp. MD195_PC81_125 | reverse complement strand
TCCTGAGCATTTCATTCTGCTTTGTCTTTCGATAAAGACTGACCTTCAGGCTGACGTCGGGCGCACTCAGGAATTTATCTTTCAGGTATTGCGCATATTTCTCACCCGGAAGCAGGTCAATTAACTCGTTGATGACTTGGGCATTCAGCTGGGTAATCGGTTGATTGGTAAATGTCCAGAACGAGGCGGTTCTTAACTGTTCCTGCAAAGCGACATAGGTAGAGCCGGCAGGACTTATCCAGGAAAAAAATTTCTGGAATACACTGACATCGCTGCGCCACAGCTGCCACTGAATGAACAGATCGGTCAGGCTGATCTTCGAATCGGCGTGAAACCTGACCCACACTTCATCTGGATTGATATCTACCGCCAGGCCCTTGCGGCTGAAATACTGTTTCAGCTCATTCTTTACCAGTCGTGCGGAAAACTCCTTGAACGGCACTATTTCAAGCAGTTCTTTTGAGTAATGATAAACAGCTTTGAAATCATGATTCAGGCGGTTGACCAGTTTCTGATCCGCGACTTTGGCATTTCTGAACCAGGCGGGCGTTGCAAACTCAGTCTGATCCGCGTCCCACATGATCGATTTGCGAACGGCCCCCATCAATGGACTATCTTCAGACAGACTCCTCAACTCGATCTCCGACCACCACCATTCCTGGAGCATCGTGCGAGGCTCATCAAACAGGTAAATACTTTCCAGTGTGTGGCCATCGCTTGCGTGCTCCTGCGCCCTCAAGTAAGGCAGCGTTTTTGCGTCAAACACCCAGCGCGCTATTTCATGTTGCAGTCCTTTCAGATCAGCAAACTGAAACCACTCTTGTCCTGTCGCAAAGCCAGGCATATGAAGAACATGAATGCCTCGCTCGGCTCCTGCACCTTTGCGGCGATAGACCAATAAGTCCCTGAAGGGCTTGACGCGACTGCGTAACGATACACTCATGGTTTCGATCGAAGAATCACCGAAGTTATAACGCGTCACGAGATCTTGAGCACTTGGAGGAACGTGCTTTTGCAAGATTGCCGAAAACATGGACAGTGCAGTCTTGCGACCGAAAACTTCGCGCATCGACTCGACAACCTCAGGTTGCGAATACAACGTGCGGCGGGCGACGTTGTAATTCACCCGGATGTTAAAGGTCTCGATAGCACGAACGATATTGGCGGGCGTCAGTTTCGGATTATCAGTGAACGCCTCCAGAACAATCCGGTATTGTCCCGCCGAATCATGGGCCCCTTGGAGAAACGCCTGAGTCAGGGTCTTGCGCTCACTGAGTTCCACCTTTCGTCCGTCAGCCAGCGCAACGGTATGAATAATGCTGACAAATACAGTGTCGGGATCGATCCGTTCCCGAGGACCCGGCGATATGAAATCTTCCACGGCAACGCGGGCGTAGTCCTTCAGTGAAGCGACACCACGAGTCGTTTGATGGTGATTGACCTCAGCTTCAAGCAACCGCTGTTGCAGCGATACATAAACCTCTTGATTGACCTCGGAAGTATTCTTCAACCACTGCGGCCAGCCGTTCTTCTCCACAAGTTTCAACAACTGCGCATGGCGTTGTCGGGCCTCAAGCAGAATGGGGGCCATTGCCTGCGCCGACACTACTGCCGCCATTGTCGCGGCTCGCTGCGAGCCTGCGCTGTTCAGACGCTCAAGATGGTATTGAACATCGCTATAGGATTTGGCCAGCATCTGCTGCGTATAACGTTCAAACAGGTTTGCATTTACTTTCAAAAAGCGAATATCAGAACCGTAGACGAACCCCTCTCGCACCTTGATCGGCAATGCCTGGAGAAATTCATCCCGGGTGTCGTCCGATATCAATCGCGCGGCCAGTGCCTGTTTGAGCTTGAGCGAAGAGGCAAACCTTTCAATGCCGCGATTCGGTGAATAAAGCACACACGCATCATCGTCTTCAGGCGTCAGTTCTTCATAAATCGGTTTTTTCAGCGGAACCACGAACATCGCGGGTTGCTCCGCATATTCACCCTTGCCGGTTTCGATATAAACGCCATAACAGCTTCCCGTCAGCCCGCCTTTGACCATTACATCGATCAGCGCTCTTTCCTGTTGAGTAATTCCGCCCAGGTGCGCGAATGTTTCGAGTTCCCGGGTGAACAGGACGGCTTGAAGAACCGCCAATGCATCTTGTCGCGAGAGCTTTGGATATGCCCCTTGACCCGAACTGCGCCCGGCAATTTCCCAATACTTTTTTACTTCGGCGGCAAATCTCTCCGAAAACGACGCGAGCAGCTCACGGCAAACTTTTTCAATGGCCGAAATTTCAATTTCCTGAATGATATCTCGCGGATCGGTGGAGTCAGGAAAATCGTAAATTGCGTATTCAGCTGAGTAACGTGGGGCCTTGCCACGCTCCAGACAGTTCAGAAAAACGTCCAACAAACGCCCGACTGGCTCTCCGTCGCGAGGAATGAAACCCTGTCGGAAATTAATATAAATCTTGCTGACAAATACTTCAGGGGCAATTTTCCAGATAGCTTCACTCAAGCAATCCTGCACCACGACATTGAATGCAGGTACATGGCTTAACTCACGGGCAACGACAGACAGCGCCTCGCCCTGTTCAACCAGACTCTTGCTTATAGTTTCATTTTCATTCATTACAGACATCTCTCTTAATTCGACAGGAGTAAAAACTGGCCAACACCAGAACTTCCAATCAAACTAATATCGACACCAGAAAGAAGGATAGCCTCAACACTTTTCCAAGCGTGTCACCTATTCAGCGGCACACATTAAAAAAGAACAAGAACACTAAACCAACATTCAATTACAAGACCCTCCACAGCAAAACTGCATTGACCAGCGCATAATCGCACCGAAAAGTTCGCAGGTTTATATCTTTTTTTTGCAAACACCAATTTACAACAAACCAAGACACTGCAAGCACTTTTGCAACTTTCCAGACCAAGGTTCAACCTCGCGAGGTGTCACTCAGTTTTTGCATGGGATTTTGCGACTGTTGCACATACCGTAACAGTGCATATCTGAAATGGCTGTTTTTCCCACTAAAGCAAAACCGTATTCTGGGCTCGCTTTCACGGGACACGCCACTGAGCACCAAGCCAGCTACGCTGAGCCCCTGAAGTGATTGGCGACAGATTTCAGATGAATCGGTAATTCCGGTTCATCGCCCCGGTGTTCACTGACGTTGATTTGTAGCTCCTTGATCCAACGTCTTACCTTGGCCGCTGCGTTTGCAGCGGCCTTTTTTATGCCTGACGAAAAACTGCCCTAACTTCCTGCAAGAAAATTCCGGACAACCCATCGGAAAATTCACATCGCGTAGAAGTACGCAGCTGAGCTATCGAAGAAACCTTCGAAAGTTCACTCAACACGACAAGCAACAACTCGCGGAGGTCTCAAACCGAATGGGCCGACTAACGCAGGCCATCGAAGTTGACCTTGAAACATCAGATCAGAGGGCGCCACTCATCCCGTCCCACCCGTGCAATCGATCGTCCGGGAACTTGGAGTGCTGCGAACACTGCACCAGCGCAAGGGAAACGAGTTTCACAACAAGACGCTGGTAGCCAATAAGTTCTATGGCCGCGATCCATTCAATCGCCACGTCAACGCGCCGCTTTATGTGGTGAACAGCAGTCCTTGCCGGAGCAACCATAAAGGGTAAATACAGTGGCCGTGATTTCAATCCCGAAGAAGCGGGTGGGCCAATACTTGATCTGGATTGGCGGGCGGCGGTTATCACTCAAGCCGGCATTGATGCGGTGAAATTACATATCGCGAGGCTTGACCAATCAGACGCCAACGACATCATTATTCAGCGTCTTGAGAAAATTTTAATCGGAGACTTCATAGTCACCGATATCGATTTACGTTATTACACCCCAAGATACGCGAACTCGAGAGATTCCGCGCTGAGCCTTGGTGACCATTTCAAACCCAACAGAGAGTCGCCACTTTGGAATAACGCACATACAGCCACGCCAGAAGATTTCAAGCTTCGCGACGATGAGTTCTTGCTCTATACCAAAGAGGCAATCGCCGCTGCGCACAAGCAAGATGAAGTGTTTTTCAAGAACCAGTTGAAAGGAGGTAAGTCATGAGCATCGTCGAGCAAATAGTGAAAAATGAATCTGTAGAAGATGTACTGACCGTGTTCGCACTTGGCTCGGCCAGACCCTCCTTAGACAGAATGTTTGGGGCGCTACAGATACGAAATTTTATCGCGAGCGGGTGAGCTACTTTGAAAACCTATGCGAGACTCTTTCGAAACAGGGGGGGGGGTTTGGCCAAATGGGCGACGGCCCCCGTTGCCGTCAAGGGG
>NZ_JABULD010000861.1:0-6661 GCF_014060985.1 Pseudomonas sp. MD195_PC81_125 | reverse complement strand
GTTTTTCACCACTGGAAACCGAACAACGCATCACGTTCCCCATCGAAACAGCAATGGCTGGTTTACCGGCTCTAGAACAAACTCGTTCGCTGTCACGCTCGGGTTTGTCGCAAGTTACTGTTATTTTCAAAGAGGGCACGGACCTCTTCTTCGCTCGGCAATTGGTCAACGAACGATTACAGGTGGCCAAAGAGCAACTGCCAGAAGGTGTGGAAGCTGTCATGGGACCGATCTCAACCGGTCTTGGTGAGATTTTCCTGTGGACGGTCGAGGCTGAAGAGGGGGCTGTCAAGGAGGACGGCAGTCCCTATACGCCGACCGACCTGAGGGTGATTCAAGACTGGATCATCAAGCCTCAACTGCGCAATGTTCCTGGGGTCGCCGAAATCAATACCATTGGCGGGTTTGCCAAGGAGTATCAGATTGCGCCCGATCCAAAACGCTTGGCCGCTTACAAGCTCACGCTGACTGACCTTGTTACAGCGCTGGAGCGCAACAACGCTAACGTCGGTGCCGGTTACATCGAGCACAGCGGCGAACAGTTACTGATTCGTGCACCTGGTCAAGTAGCAACCACCGACGATATCGCCAATATCGTCATGGCCAATGTCGACGGTACGCCAATACGTGTGAAGAATGTTGCAACCGTGGATATCGGCCGTGAATTGCGCACGGGAGCAGCGACCGAAAACGGTCGTGAAGTGGTGCTCGGCACAGTGTTCATGCTAATCGGCGAGAACAGCCGCACCGTGGCGCAGGCCGTTGCCAACAAGCTTGAGCAAATCAACCGTTCACTGCCAAAAGGGGTTGTAGCAGTCACTGTCTATGACCGTACCAATCTTGTGGACAAGGCGATTGCCACGGTAAAAAAGAACCTGATCGAAGGTGCAATCCTAGTGATTGCGATTCTATTCCTGTTCTTGGGAAATATACGTGCAGCGCTGATCACTGCCATGGTTATCCCGCTCGCTATGTTGTTCACATTCACCGGCATGTTTACCAATAAAGTTAGCGCCAACCTGATGAGCCTTGGGGCTTTGGACTTTGGCATCATCGTCGACGGTGCGGTGGTAATTGTTGAAAACGCCATCAGGCGTTTGGCCCATGCGCAGCAACACCACGGGCGCATCCTCACTCGCTCTGAACGTTTTCACGAAGTATTCGCTGCTGCCAAGGAAGCACGCCGACCATTAATTTTCGGTCAGTTGATCATTATGGTCGTGTACCTACCGATTTTTGCGCTTACTGGCGTCGAAGGAAAAATGTTCCACCCGATGGCCTTCACCGTAGTGATCGCCTTACTGGGGGCGATGTTGTTGTCAGTAACTTTTGTCCCTGCTGCGATTGCGATGTTCGTGACCGGCAAGGTCAAGGAAGAAGAAAACGTCATCATGCGTGGCGCCCGCCGGATGTATGCTCCAGCTTTGGACTGGGTCATGGGCCATCGATCGTTGGCATTCGCCATGGCATTAGGCGTGATCACAATATGCGGTGTGGTCGCAAGTCGGATGGGTAGTGAGTTTGTGCCGAGTCTCAGCGAAGGCGATTTCGCGTTGCAAGCATTGCGTGTCCCAGGTACCAGCCTGACGCAATCGGTAGAGATGCAGCAACGCCTTGAAACCCTGGTATTGGCAAAAGTACCGGAGGTCAAACGGATGTTTGGTCGTACAGGTACTGCCGAAATTGCCTCCGATCCAATGCCTCCAAACATTTCTGACAGCTATGTGATGCTCAAGCCGAAGAGTCAATGGCCTGATCCGAATAAATCAAGGGAGGCATTGATAGACGATATTCAAAAAGCTGCAGCTGCGATGCCCGGAAGCAACTATGAGCTTTCTCAGCCTATTCAACTGCGTTTCAACGAGTTGATTTCAGGCGTACGTAGTGATGTGGCGGTCAAGGTATTCGGTGATGACATGGCGGTGCTCAACGGCACCGCTGCAAAAATCGCCGCATCAATGCTGAAGATCAATGGTGCCTCCGAGGTCAAAGTTGAGCAAACGTCGGGACTGCCGGTACTGACCATCAACATCGACCGCGACAAAGCCGCCCGTTACGGACTCAACGTAGGCGACGTGCAAGACACCATTGCGGTGGCAGTTGGCGGTCGACAAGCCGGTACGATGTATGAGGGAGACCGCCGATTTGACATGGTGGTGCGTTTATCCGACGCGATGCGTAAGGATCTCGAGGGATTGTCCACATTGCTAATCCCGGTACCGGCGTTGCTCAACACCAATGCTGACCAGATCGGATTCATAGCTCTTTCAGAGGTGGCGACCCTCGATCTAGTGTTGGGACCTAACCAGGTCAGCCGAGAAAACGGCAAGCGTCTGGTGATCGTCAGCGCCAACGTGCGTGGGCGTGATATCGGCTCTTTTGTACAGGAGGCCAGTAGCGCCATTGATAAGGAAGTGCAAATCCCATCCGGTTACTGGACCACTTGGGGAGGGCAGTTCGAGCAGCTCCAATCCGCTGCCAAGCGACTACAGATTGTAGTGCCGGTTGCCCTGCTTCTGGTGTTCGCACTCTTGTTCATGATGTTCAACAACCTCAAGGATGGCCTACTGGTGTTTACTGGTATTCCGTTCGCATTGACAGGGGGTGTCATGGCTTTATGGCTGAGAGACATCCCGCTATCGATCTCGGCAGGTGTTGGTTTCATCGCGTTGTCGGGAGTGGCGGTGCTAAACGGTCTGGTGATGATCGCTTTCATACGTAATCTACGCGAGGAAGGACATTCTTTAAGTTCCGCAATTAATGAAGGGGCTCTCACACGTTTACGTCCGGTGTTGATGACAGCTCTCGTGGCCTCTCTTGGGTTTATTCCGATGGCACTGGCAACCGGAACGGGGGCAGAGGTTCAAAGACCCCTAGCTACCGTAGTAATCGGGGGAATCCTATCCTCAACTGTGTTGACTCTGCTGATACTGCCTGCTCTTTATCAATGGGTGCACCGCCGAGACGAGGAAGAAACCAAAGACGACAAAATAGCATCCATATAATTTAGTTTTCTCAAAGCCTCCTATCGAGATTCGATGGGGGGCTTTTTTATGTGCGCAACATAACGAATCTGTAATCTAGGCGCCACCGTGTTGATAGGTTCGAATTGATACCCTAAGAGTGTCAACTAGATGAGGTGTCAGTATGAAAATTGCTCAAATTTTTGCTCTTGCGAGTGCTTTAGTCCTTTCTTCAGTTGCTTTAGCCGAAGGTGGCGGAGACAGAACCTTTGAGAAAATGATGGTCGCAAATGATCTAGCAATGGAGAAGTACGTGGCTAAAGAAGGAAAAATCGAGCCAGTAGTGTCAAGTGATGCTAAAGATGAGACTGATGAAATGTAAATGTAGCAGTACGCTGAATAAAAAAAACCGCTTCCGGTTTCCGGTTGCGGTTTTTTTTGGATGGCAGATTGGACATCGGTAATCCTGGCGCCACACCTACGCAATGTTCTAGTTGATATTCTGGTAACTGTTAATATATGAGGTACTCAATATGAAATTCATGAGCATTATTACTCTCGCTGGAACTCTGGCGTTATCCTCTCTTGTCTCTGCTGAAGGGGGAGGAGACAAAACCTTTGAGAAAATGATGGCGGCTAATGCTAAAGCTATGGAGCAGTATGCTATTAGCCAAGGGAAAAGCGCACCTGTAGCGAAACAATACGAGTACGGAATGAAGATGGATGTTGTGAAAGTGATCAGTGTGGTGCGGCCTGCAAAAGTCTGCGCGGTGGTGCCAGCCGCCATGACTTATGAAGATTCAAATGGGCAGCTAAATACGATTAGGTACACTGTGGCTGGAGAGTGTCGCAAACGTGGTGGCTAGTAGCTATCCTACTATCTGAACAATCTATAACGCTCGACTGATATGAAAAATAGGAATCGGGCGTTTTTTAGATTCGCTTCGAACAGGTATAAAAAAGACGTCCCGAGGGACGTCTTAAAAAATTCACCCTTTTCCGAAGGAGCTTCTAAAGGTGAAATTGTAGCTTTAACTGAGCAACAATGAGTTTCCAGATTTTCACAGGCTTGCTACTTGTCTGTAGAGATCTAACCAGATGCGCTAGCTAGATTCCTAATAACTCCCACTCACTATAAGCAATCCTAGTTAACGTGGAGATGATTGAAAAATTACAATTTTGAAATTTTCAATCAAAAATGGGACAATTTAGAAGAACCGAGAATTTTCCCGTTTAGGTATTACAGAATGGCGAGTGGGTACTCAACAATCACACGGACCTCATCCAGATCCGATTCAAAAGCGGTTGCGCGAGTATTCGCTTGCCGCAAGCGGAAAGACATATCTTTCAAGGAACCTGTCTGAACGACGTACTTCACCTCAATGTCGCGCTCCCAACGTTTCTGATCTGTCAACGGGTTCCCGTCTGCATCGCGCCTCATGTATGTTGCGTTAGCGTTGGAATAGTCAGCGTCGGTGCCGCGACCATAACGTGTCATAAACGACAGGCCTGGTACGCCGTACGAGCTCATGTCGAGGTCGTAGCGAACCATCCACGAACGTTCTTTTGGCGAGTTAAAATCGCTGTATTGGATCGAGTTGTCGAGAAAGATAGAGTCCGACTGACGCAGATAGTCGAAGTCGTCATTACCATTATTTCGCTGGTGAGAAAGTGCAAGTGAGTGCGCACCATACTTCACGCCAACTTTAGCGCTCCAAATATTGTTGTCGAATTCTCCCAGCAGTTTCTTTCCTTCATCAACGGCCTTGTAGTAATTCACGCCACCGAATACAGAAAGCTGATCAGACAGTGAGTAATTCAATCCCGTGCCCGCATAGTATTGATTCCAAGCGTCTTTGAGGCGACTGGAATAGAGACTAACGATGATATTTTTGTTAACGTTGTAGTCGCCGCCGAAATAGCCTACCCAAGGTGAATTAACAGGCCCTGCATAGAATGTCGCGAAGTTGTCGCGCATATTGCTGGAGACTGGTTGGCTCATGGCGTGCAGGCGACCACCTTGAACAGTCAGTCCTTCAATGCTGGTATTGGTCGCGGTTACACCGCGGAAACTTTCGGGTAGTAGTCTTGAGTCGCCAGAAGCCACGACGGGGTTCGCTGGAAAAACATCACCAACTTTCACTACTGTGTCAAAAGCGCGAACCTTTGCTGCCCCACCGACTTTTGTGTACTCATCTCGAGCCTCACCATCGCCATTGACAGGCAGTACATCGAACGAACTACGACCACCATTTCGACCGTCACCCGTATCAAGCTTCAACCCAATCATCGCGAAAGCATCGACGCCCACACCGACAGTGCCTTGAGTAAAACCGGATTCAAATTTACTGATGATCGCGTGCGACCAAGTCTCTGAATAACCATTGCCTGTGGGGCTTGATTGCCCGTTACGATGGTCACGATTGAAGTAGAAATTTCGATTTAGCACGGAAAGACTACTATCTTCGATAAATCCCCCAGTCTTTTCCTCTGCGAATGCCATGGAAGGCCCAGAACTGACAACCAACGCTAAAGCGGCCATTGAGAATTTTGTATTGTTATCCATTAATCACTCCTTAGGTTTGGCAGAACTAGTAAGTTCTTCGGCTGGAATTATTGTTTACGGAAAGCGCGTTGCGCTTTCGTATCGTCGCCGACTTGTATCGTTGCAATTTGAAGATAACAGGGAGATGATTGAAGAATTACAATTCTGTAATGTCTGTATTTTTTTTCAAAAAAATATTTCTGCGGCACATACCCACCGATGAGTGGCTCCTATTTACAACGAATCTTCGCATGTGTCTCCTGACGGGCGGCATGATTTAAACTTGAAGCGCATGCGTAGGGTCCGACTGGTTTTTAAGTGCGAATCCGGCGGTGACGATTGCTCGCGTGTTCACCAATACATTCTCGGGGATACGGATGTCAGACGTAGCGCTGTTCATCATCGCGCAGTTTTTCGGTGGGTTAACGGCGCTGTTCCTGGCGAAGGTTCTCGGTGCTAAAGACGTTGTCGTGGATATCCCGCAGCCTAGTCCCCATGAGCAAAAGCTCACAATTCACTGAACGATGCTCTCTACGGTTCGTGGATGCGGTAAGCCCGCTCAAGGCGTAGTTCACGTTCCTATCGCGACATCCTGAAGGGCTAGGCCTTAAGGTGGTTCAGCCTTTTCAAAACGCGATTTTTTTTTAAAAGGGGCAGTAAGGAAAGACATGAATTACAAAGTGAGGGTTGCTACACCATCTGATGCCCCTGCCATCCAGATTATCTATGCTCCAATGGTTTGAACTCAGTCATCTCGTTCGAGCTGATACCACCGACTGTTGATGAGATGGCATCAAGAATAACCGCAACACTACCGCCGCATCCCTATCTGGTAGCCGAGGTGGAGGGCAACGTCGTTGGATACGCTTACGCAAGCGAGCATCGAGCGAGAGAAGCCTATCGATGGTCGGCGGATGTCACCGTGTATGTTGATCCGGCTGTGCACCGAAAAGGGGTTGGTCGTGCGCTTTTATCAGCAGCTTCTACCAGTCTAGAGAAACAGGGGATTCATGCAGCCTATGCCGGCATTGCCTTACCCAACGCAGGAAGTATAGGTATCCATGAAGCACTCGGGTTCACCCACATCGGCACCTACCCAGAGGTTGGGTTCAAGCACGGCCAATGGCATAGCGTGGATTATTGGCGTAAAACC
>NZ_JABULD010000556.1:0-9737 GCF_014060985.1 Pseudomonas sp. MD195_PC81_125 | reverse complement strand
ATGAGTTTCATGGGGCGCAGCTTAGCACTGCGCGCTTTCATCGTTACAACACACGTATCGTTATAACCCGATATACCGATTTATGCGGTCGTCAGATCAAATTCATATTGGTATATCGCGAAATAACGATTTAAAGTTCGCCTCATCGCGATATAGCGCTACACATCACGAGCACAAAGCCATGAACCTCGACCTCGACGAAATAATAAAAGCCCTGGCGCACCCAGTACGGCGAGACATCCTCATCTGGCTGAAAGACCCCAAAGCCCAGTTTCCTGAGCAGATTCACAACCACGAGTACGGCATCTGTGCCGGGCAGATCGATCAACGCTGCGGCCTGTCGCAGTCGACCGTCTCCGCCCACCTGGCGACCCTGCAACGTGCAGGTCTGATCAGCAGCCAGAAAGCCGGCCAGTGGCACTTTTTCAAACGCAACGAGGACGTGATCCAGGCGTTCCTCGACGCCATCGTCAAAGAGCTCAGCGCTCCCACAAGGAATTGATTCAAATGCCCCTCTCGCTACTCATCCTGGCCTTGAGTGCCTTCGCCATCGGCACCACCGAGTTCGTCATCATGGGCCTGCTGCCCGATGTGGCGACCGATCTCGGTGTGTCGATCCCGGGCGCCGGCTGGCTGGTGACCGGTTACGCCCTGGGCGTGGCCATCGGTGCGCCGTTCATGGCGCTGGCCACCGCCAGACTGCCGCGCAAGGCCGCGCTGATAGCGCTGATGGGGATTTTCATCGTTGGTAACCTGCTGTGTGCCATCGCCAGTGATTACAACGTGCTGATGTTTGCCCGTGTCGTCACGGCACTGTGCCACGGTGCGTTTTTCGGTATCGGTTCTGTGGTAGCTGCCGGGCTGGTCGCGCCAAACAAGCGCGCATCCGCCGTGGCACTGATGTTCACCGGCCTGACCCTGGCCAACGTGCTCGGCGTGCCACTGGGCACGGCGCTGGGTCAGGAAGCCGGCTGGCGTTCGACCTTCTGGGCGGTAACCGTAATTGGCGTCGTGGCGCTGATCGGTCTGATCCGCTTCCTGCCGGCCAAGCGTGACGAAGAAAAACTCGACATGCGCGCCGAACTCGCCGCCCTCAAGGGCGCCGGTATCTGGCTGTCGCTGAGCATGACCGCACTGTTCGCCGCGTCGATGTTCACCCTCTTCACCTACGTCGCGCCGCTGCTCGGCGATGTCACCGGTGTCTCGCCCAAAGGCGTGACCTGGACCCTGCTGCTGATCGGCCTCGGTCTGACGGTGGGCAACATCATTGGCGGCAAACTGGCGGACAAGCGTCTCGGCGCCACTCTGATCGGCGTGTTCGTGGCGATGGCGGTGGTTTCCACCGCGCTGAGCTGGACCAGCGTTGCGCTGATCCCGACGGAAATCACCCTGTTCCTCTGGGCCACCGCTTCGTTCGCCGCCGTTCCGGCGCTGCAAGTCAACGTGGTGACCTTCGGCAAGGCGGCTCCGAACCTGGTGTCGACCCTGAACATCGGCGCTTTCAACATCGGCAACGCCTTGGGCGCCTGGGTCGGCGGCAGCGTCATCGCCCACGGTTTCGGCCTGACCAGCGTGCCCCTGGCCGCCGCCGCGCTGGCCGTACTCGCGCTGCTGGTGACCCTGATCACTTTCCGTCAGAACGGCGACGCCGGTCTGGCCCCTGCTACCCACTGATTAACCACTTCACTGACGAGGGTTGTACACATGGCAACTATTTTCGATCCGATCAAACTGGGCGACCTCGAGCTGTCCAACCGCATCATCATGGCCCCGCTGACCCGCTGCCGCGCCGACGAAGGCCGCGTACCGAACGCGCTGATGGCTGAATACTACGTACAGCGCGCGTCGGCTGGCCTGATCCTGTCCGAAGCCACCTCGGTCACCCCGATGGGCGTTGGCTACCCGGACACCCCCGGGCATCTGGTCCAACGACCAGGTCCGCGGCTGGACCAACGTGACCAAAGCCGTGCACGCTGCCGGCGGCAAGATCGTCCTGCAACTGTGGCACGTCGGCCGCATCTCGCATCCGTCGTACCTCAACGGCGAAACCCCGGTCGCGCCGAGCGCCATCCAGCCTAAAGGTCACGTCAGCCTGGTGCGTCCATTGGCCGACTATCCGACCCCGCGTGCTCTGGAAACCGCTGAAATCGCCGAGATTGTCGAGGCCTACCGTACCGGCGCCGAGAACGCCAAAGCCGCCGGTTTCGATGGCGTGGAAATCCACGGCGCCAACGGCTACCTGCTCGACCAGTTCCTGCAAAGCAGCACCAACCAGCGCACCGACAACTACGGCGGCTCCCTGGAGAACCGTGCGCGTCTGCTGCTGGAAGTGACTGACGCGGCGATCGACGTCTGGGGCGCCGGCCGTGTCGGCGTGCACCTGGCACCCCGCGCTGACTCCCATGACATGGGCGACGACAATCTGGCCGAGACCTTCACTTATGTCGCTCGCGAGCTGGGCAAACGTGGCATCGCCTTCATCTGCTCCCGCGAGAAAGAAGGTGCCGACAGCCTCGGTCCACAGCTCAAAGAAGCCTTCGGCGGTGCGTACATCGCTAACGAGCGCTTCACCAAAGACAGCGCCAATGCGTGGCTGGCTGAAGGCAAGGCTGACGCCGTAGCGTTCGGCGTACCGTTCATTGCCAACCCGGACCTGCCGGCACGCCTGAAGGCCGATGCTCCGCTGAACGATCCGCGCCCAGAGCTGTTCTACGGCAAGGGCCCGGTCGGTTACATCGACTACCCGACGCTGTAAACGTTATTCAGTCCAAAAGCAGCAGAAAACGCAAAAAGCCCCCGACTCGTGAGAGCCGGGGGGCTTTTTTCTTGGGCGCCCGGTACGGGGCAGCTAACATTCGTTCACAGGGACGACACAAAATCCCTACAAAATCCGTAGCTCGCTACGTTTAAACTCGCGGTTCGGGCGTCTATAAAAGCAGGCCAATTGACATAACCTGTGTCATTTACGCATTTTGTTTCATTTGCGCAGGCTGGGGCTCAGGCGCAGCATATCCAACCCTGTATCGACCCAACGCTCGGCCTCGGCATGCAGCTCAAAGCTGTCCGGCGCCAATAGCCATCCATACAGGAGGCCATCGATATACGCATGAATGCTGATGGCCGCGCGGGCAGTGTCGAGATCTTCCGGCAACTGGCCGCGATTGACCGCATTACGCAGGGTCAGTCCGATGCGCAGATTGCATTCGAGACTGGCCGTGCGGCGCTGCTGGCGCAGATCGCACATTTCATCGGTGAATTCGCACTTGTGAAACAGAATCTCGTTAATGCGACGGGTCTTCGGATCCAGGGCAACCTGATGGAACAGATGGATCAACAGCTTGCGCATGCACCCCAGCGGATCGAGTTCGTCCTCGCTCTCGCTGGCCTTGGCCAATTCATCCAGCGGTTCATGCAGGCTGTCGAGCATCGCCTGCACCAGATCGGCCTTGTTACTGAAGTGCCAATAAATGGCGCCGCGCGTAACGCCGGCCATTGTCGCGATATCCGCCAGGGTCGTGCGGGCCACGCCCCTTTCATAAAACGCTTTCTCGGCCGCTTCGAGAATCTGGCTGCGCGTTTCCTGAGCTTCCTCTTTGGTACGACGGACCATGGCAGTAAAACCTCAAACAGGATGTTTCAGGGATGGCTGAATATCCGCTGAATAAAGAGGGGGCCGATTTCTCACGAATCGGCTCCCCGGCCTACAATTTCAAACCTTGCGACGCATTTTGTAACAGGGTGGGTACGACGCCAAGCTATTTACAAACAACCATGAACGTAAGTATATTCCTTAGCAAGCTACTTATCCACTCGACCCGATTTTTTTACCCTTCCACACTTCTTGTGCGCATTTTGCGCGCCTGACCCGAGGATCTTCATGCAATTCAAGCCAGCTGTTACCGCTCTGGTCACTGCCGTCGCCCTGGCATCGCTGCTCAGCGGATGTAAAAAGGAAGAAGCGGCCCCGGCCGCTCCGCCTCCTCAGGTCGGCGTCGTCACCCTGCAACCACAAGCGTTCACCCTCACGTCGGAACTGCCGGGGCGCACCAGTGCGTACCGCATCGCTGAAGTCCGGCCACAGGTCAACGGCATCATTCTCAAGCGTCTGTTCAAGGAAGGCGCCGACGTCAAAGCCGGTCAGCAGCTGTACCAGATCGATCCGGCAGTCTATGAAGCGACCCTGAAAAGCGCCGAAGCCAATCTGCGTTCGACCAAGTCGATCTCCGACCGCTACAAGCAACTGGTCGACGAGCAGGCCGTGAGCCGCCAGGAATACGACACCGCCGTGGCCAACCGCATGGAATCGGAAGCGTCGCTGCAAAGCGCGCAGATCAATGTGAAATACACCAAGGTCTACGCGCCGATCTCCGGTCGTATCGGCCGTTCTGCGGTGACCGAAGGCGCGCTGGTCAGCAATGGTCAGGCCGACGCGATGGCGACGATCCAGCAACTGGACCCGATCTATGTCGACGTCACCCAGTCCTCGGTTGAACTGCTGGAACTGCGCCGCGAGCTGGAAAGCGGTCGTCTGCAGAAAGCCGGTGACAACTCGGCAGCGGTCAAGTTGACCCTGGAAGACGGCAGCCAGTACAAGCTCGACGGCAAACTGGAATTCTCCGAAGTATCGGTTGATCCAACGACCGGTTCCGTGACCCTGCGCGCCGTGTTCCCCGAACCCCGGATCACACCCTGCTGCCCGGCATGTTCGTCCGCGCCCAGTTGCAGGCCGGCGTCAACGCCGCCGCCATTCTGGCGCCGCAACAAGGCGTGACCCGTGACCTCAAGGGCACCCCGACCGCACTGGTTGTCGGCCCGGACAACAAGGTCGAGCTGCGTCAGCTCAAGGCCAGCCGCACCGTCGGCAGCCAGTGGCTGATCGAAGATGGCCTGAAAGCCGGCGATCGTCTGATCACCGAAGGCCTGCAATATGTTCGCCCAGGTGCTCAGGTCAACCCGACCGAAGCGACCAACGTAGCCAAGAACCCGGCCCCCGCTCAGGCAGCTGACAAAGCCGCTGGCGGCAAAGGGGAGTAACTCATGTCGAAATTTTTTATCGACCGTCCGATTTTCGCCTGGGTAATTGCCCTGGTGATCATGTTGGTCGGGGCACTCTCGATCCTCAAATTGCCGATCAACCAGTACCCGAGCATTGCGCCTCCGGCCATCGCGATCTCCGTGACCTACCCGGGTGCTTCGGCACAAACCGTGCAGGACACCGTGGTCCAGGTGATCGAGCAACAGCTCAACGGTATCGACAACTTGCGTTATGTGTCTTCGGAAAGTAACTCCGACGGCAGCATGACCATCACCGCGACCTTCGAGCAAGGCACCAACTCCGACACCGCGCAGGTTCAGGTTCAGAACAAGCTGAACTTGGCGACCCCGCTGCTGCCGCAGGAAGTGCAGCAACAGGGTATCCGCGTGACCAAGGCAGTGAAGAACTTCCTGCTGGTGATCGGCGTGGTATCGCGTGACGGCAGCATGACCAAGGACGACCTGTCCAACTACATCGTGTCGAACATGCAGGACCCGATCTCGCGGACTGCCGGTGTCGGTGACTTCCAGGTCTTCGGTGCCCAGTACGCAATGCGCATCTGGCTCGATCCGGCCAAGTTGAACAAGTACAACCTGACCCCCGCTGATGTCAGCAGCGCGATTTCGGCGCAGAACGTTCAGGTGTCTTCCGGTCAGCTCGGCGGTTTGCCGGCGCTGCCAGGCCAGCAACTGAACGCCACGATCATCGGCAAGACCCGTCTGCAGACTGCCGAGCAGTTCAAGGCGATTCTGCTGAAGGTCAACCAGGACGGTTCGCAAGTGCACATCGGCGATGTCGCCGACGTCGGTCTGGGTGGTGAAAACTCGACCATCTCGGCGCAGTTCAACGGCAAGCCGTCGTCCGGTCTGGCGGTCAAACTGGCCAACGGCGCCAACGCCCTCGACACCGCCAAGGCGCTGCGCAAGACGATTGACGAACTCAAGCCGTTCTTCCCGCAAGGCATGGAAGTGGTGTTCCCGTACGACACCACGCCAGTGGTGACCGAATCGATCAAGGGTGTGGTTGAAACCCTGGTCGAGGCGATCGCGCTGGTGTTCCTGGTGATGTTCCTGTTCCTGCAGAACTTCCGCGCCACCGTCATCACCACGATGACCGTGCCGGTGGTATTGCTCGGCACGTTCGGCATCCTCGCGGCTGCCGGTTTCAGCATCAACACCCTGACCATGTTCGGTATGGTATTGGCCATCGGCTTGCTGGTGGACGACGCCATCGTCGTGGTGGAAAACGTCGAGCGGGTGATGGCCGAAGAAGGCTTGTCACCGAAGGAAGCGACCAAGAAGTCCATGGGGCAGATCCAGGGCGCTCTGGTCGGTATCGCCCTGGTGCTGTCGGCAGTATTGCTGCCGATGGCGTTCTTCAGCGGTTCCACCGGTGTGATCTACCGTCAGTTCTCGATCACTATCGTCTCGGCCATGGCCCTGTCGGTGCTGGTTGCGCTGATCTTCACCCCGGCGCTCTGCGCGACCATGCTCAAGGCCATTCCGAAAGGCGAGCACGGCACGCCGAAAAAAGGCTTCTTCGGCTGGTTCAACCGCAACTTCGACCGCAGCGTGCGCAGCTACGAGCGCGGCGTTGGCAACATCCTGCAGCGCAAGGCGCCGTATCTGTTGGCCTACCTGTTGATCGTGGTCGGCATGATCTGGCTGTTCACCCGCATTCCGACTGCGTTCCTGCCGGAAGAAGACCAGGGCGTATTGTTCGCCCAGGTACAGACTCCAGCGGGTTCCAGTGCCGAACGAACCCAGGTCGTGATCGACGAAATGCGTTCGTATCTGCTGGATAAAGAAGCGGGGGCGGTGTCTTCGGTGTTCACCGTGAACGGCTTCAACTTCGCCGGTCGTGGGCAGAGCTCGGGTCTGGCGTTCATCATGCTCAAGCCGTGGCACGAGCGTGATTCGAGCAACAGCGTGTTTGCCCTGGCCCAGCGCGCCCAGCAGCACTTCTTCAGCTTCCGCGACGCGATGGTGTTTGCCTTCGCCCCGCCAGCGGTACTGGAGCTGGGTAACGCCACCGGTTTCGACGTGTTCCTGCAGGACCGCGCCGGTATCGGTCACGAAAAAACTGATGGAAGCGCGTAACCAGTTCCTCGGCATGGCCGCGCAGAGCAAGGTGCTCTACCAGGTGCGTCCGAACGGTCTGAACGATGAGCCGCAATACCACCTGGAAATCGACGATGCGAAGGCCCGCGCCCTGGGCGTGAGCATTTCCGACATCAACAGCACCCTGTCGATCTCCTTCGGTAGTAGCTACGTCAACGACTTCATCGACCGCGGTCGGGTGAAAAAGGTGTACGTGCAAGGTCAGGCTGGCGCTCGCATGAGCCCGGAAGACCTGAAGAAGTGGTACGTACGCAACAGCGCCGGGACCATGGTGCCGTTCTCCGCATTCGCCAAGGGCGAGTGGATCTACGGTTCGCCGAAACTGGCACGCTACAACGGTGTGGAAGCGATGGAGATCCTCGGTTCTCCGGCGCCGGGTTACTCCACCGGTGAAGCGATGGCCGAAGTCGAAGCGATTGCCAAGAAGCTGCCGGCCGGTGTCGGTATCTCCTGGACCGGTCTGTCCTACGAGGAACGGCTGTCCGGCTCGCAGGCGCCAGCGCTGTATGCCCTGTCGCTGCTGATGGTGTTCCTGTGTCTGGCGGCGCTGTACGAGAGCTGGTCGATTCCGATCGCCGTGATGCTCGTGGTACCGCTGGGGATCATCGGCGCGCTGATGGCCACCAGCCTGCGCGGGCTGTCCAACGACGTGTACTTCCAGGTGGGTCTGTTGACGACCATCGGTCTGGCAGCTAAAAACGCCATTCTGATCGTCGAATTCGCCAAGGAGCTGCATGAACAAGGGCGCAGTCTGCGCGATGCGGCGATCGAAGCGTGCCGCATGCGTCTGCGACCGATCATCATGACCTCGCTGGCGTTCGTTCTCGGTGTAGTACCGTTGGCGATCTCCACGGGCGCAGGTTCGGGTAGCCAGCACGCGATCGGTACCGGCGTGATTGGCGGTATGCTCACGGCCACGATCCTGGCGATCTTCTGGGTCCCACTGTTCTTCGTCACGGTTTCGTCCATGGGCCAGCGCAAAATCGCCGATCCGGACGAGACGACTGAAACTCCTAAAGAGGCTGGCCAATGAGCAAGTCGCTACTCTCCATCGCAGTCGCCGCCTTCGTGCTGAGCGGTTGCTCGCTGATCCCCGATTATCAGCAGCCTGAGGCTCCTGTCGCAGGTCAGTACCCGCAAGGGCCGGCCTATTCGCCGGCCCAGGCGCCGGCGCAAGCCGCTGCCGAGCAGGGCTGGAAGCAGTTTTTCCATGACCCGGCCCTGCAGCAGCTGATCCAGGTGGCACTGGAAAACAACCGCGACCTGCGTGTCGCGGCACTGAATATCGACGCTTACGCGGCTCAATACCGCATCCAGCGAGCGGATCTGTTCCCGGCCGTATCGGCCAATGCCAGCGGCAGCCGTCAGCGGGTTCCGGCGCGAGCGTCGCAGACCGGTGATTCGACGATCACCAGTTCCTACACCGCGACCGTCGGCATCAGCGCCTACGAACTCGACCTGTTCGGACGGGTGCGCAGCCTGAGCGAACAAGCGCTGCAACAATACTTCGCCACCGAAGAAGCGCGTCGCAGCACCCAGATCAGTCTGGTGGCCAGTGTGGCCAACGCCTACATGACCTGGCAGGCGGACAAGGAACTGCTCAAGCTGACGCAGGACACCCTCGGTGCCTTCGAAGAAAGCTACAAGCTGACCAGCCGCAGCAACGAAGTCGGTGTGGCCTCGGCGCTGGACCTGGCGCAGTCGCGCACCTCGGTGGAAAACGCCCGGGCGCAACTGGCCAAGTACACCCGTCAGGTGGCTCAGGACGAGAACAGCCTGACCCTGCTGCTCGGCACCGGTATCCCGGCCAATCTGCAAGCGGCCAAACCGCTGTCGGATGATCTGCTCAGCGACGTACCGGCCGGTCTGCCTTCGGACTTGCTGCAACGTCGTCCTGACATCCTTCAGGCCGAGTACAACCTGAAAGCGGCCAACGCCAACATCGGCGCCGCCCGTGCAGCGTTCTTCCCGAGCATCAGCCTGACCGCCAATGCGGGCAGCCTGAGCCCGGACTTGTCCGGTCTGTTCAAAGGTGGTTCGGGCACATGGCTGTTCCAGCCGCAGATCAACCTGCCGATCTTCAACGCCGGCAGCCTGCGCGCCAGCCTCGACTACGCCAAGATCCAGAAGGACATTGGCGTGGCGAACTACGAGAAGTCGATTCAGACCGCCTTCCAGGAAGTCGCCGACGGCCTGGCCGCCCGCCAGACCTACACCGAGCAGTTGCAAGCGCAGCGTGACTTCGTCGCGGCCAACCAGGATTACTACCGCCTGGCCGAGCGTCGTTACCGCATCGGTGTCGACAGCAACCTGACCTTCCTCGACGCCCAGCGTCAGTTGTTCAGCGCGCAACAGGCATTGATCACCGACCGCCTCGCGCAGCTGACCAGTGCGGTCAACCTGTACAAGGCCCTGGGGGGGTGGCTGGAATGCGCAGACCGCGCAGAACGAACCGCTGAAAGAAGAAGCACCGAAGATGAAGCTGTTCTGATCATCATCAGGTGAAAACAGGAAGCCCACCGATTGGTGGGCTTTTTGTTGCCTGAGAATCAAAAGATCGCAGCCTTCGGCAGCTCCTACAG
>NZ_JABULD010000840.1:0-605 GCF_014060985.1 Pseudomonas sp. MD195_PC81_125 | reverse complement strand
GCATCAGCCAATGAAAGTGATCAGGCATGATCACCCACGCAATGGATTCTAATAAGCCTTGTTCATGGGCATGGCGAAACTCTGCAACCAATAAACGGCCTGTGCGCCAGTCGGAAAATACCGGCTGGCGATCATACACAACTGAAGTGACGAAATAGGCTCGGCCTGTTTCGGAATGTCGGCCTAAACGAAGACGGTAGGTATTTGGTTTGACTGGCATGTTCGCTCCCTGCGTTCAGTAATCAAGGTCTGAAGGCTAGCGGCGGATTGCTCTTGGGAGATCTGTAAATGCCGTAGGAATTTTCGTTTTTCATGTGGGGTTGGGAAAATTGAAGTCACCTGTGGCGAGGGGATTTATCCCCGATGGGTCGCGAAGCGGCCCTTACCTGGGGTGATCAGATTTTGAATAGCTTGGGCCTGCTGCGCAGGCCCTCGGGGATGAATCCCCTCACCACAAGGGCATGACGATGCACCAATGCTGTGCAATACTCGCTGGCCTTTTTAGTGGGGAAAAATCCTACGGAGTCCAGGTAATGCCTCTCCGTAAACCGGCGGAATGCCGAGATTTCCCGCTAAATGTTAGGCTTATAGAGTGAAAAGCCCTG
>NZ_JABULD010000839.1:0-560 GCF_014060985.1 Pseudomonas sp. MD195_PC81_125 | reverse complement strand
TGCTTCGTGTCAGGGCGACTGCCACCAGCACTTGCACCAAAAGGGCGATACCAAGGGTAACGAACACGGGCCGCAACAAACGGCTTTGTAACAGTGAGAGAACGGCCGACACTGTGAATCCCTCTACGTCTGACGCCATTAATTTGATGGCACTCTTGTAGGAAGATTTACAGCAAAGGTCATGCCGTCCAACAGGCATAAACGACAAAGGCCCCGATGAAGGGGCCTTTGTTTTTTACATCAACGACTTATCAAGCGAACGGATGACGCAGAACGATGGTTTCGTTGCGATCCGGCCCCGTCGAAATAATGTCGATCGGCGCGCCGATCAACTCTTCAACGCGTTTGATGTAGGCACGAGCGTTAGCTGGCAGCTCTTCCAGGGTTTTGGCACCCACGGTCGATTCGATCCAGCCCGGCACTTCTTCGTACACAGGCTGCAGGCCCACGTAGCTGTCAGCGTCGGTCGGCGCTACGGCATTGCCTTGCGCGTCCTTGTAGCCGGTGCAGATGTTGATGGTTTCCAGACCATCGAGGACGTCCAGCTTGGTCAGGCAGAT
>NZ_JABULD010000838.1:0-1730 GCF_014060985.1 Pseudomonas sp. MD195_PC81_125 | reverse complement strand
TTTTCGACCTGAAAATATGAGCCCAACTGTCAGGGTGATATCACCCAACTAGATCTGATAAACATGTAATGAATATCGACAACACTGTAATACGAGCACTACCAGAAACAAAATAAATGGTTATTACGATAGCAAGCATAGTTAAAAGCACGCACAATAAAATACTTGTCGAATATTCAACGCCCTATGGAAAAGGCTTGTCAGTATGTAAAGACTCACCCCCTAAAGCAAATAAAAAACTTGATGTCGAAATCAATATAGATGATGAGTTCATTTGGGGTGAAAACTTGATTCCCTCCACAAAAAACGCACCTTCTATATCCTTCAATCTAGGATTCACATACATCACAGGAGAGTTAATCGCTATTGAGGACGACGGTTGCGGTGTATTAAAAATTGGGGATGCGATAATATTAATTTCTATTGAGCAAAAAAAAATTATCCTGCCCATATTCGTAGATATTATTGCAAAAGAAATATCCATCCACCCAACCAACATATGAGCAAGCGGAAAAACACCAAAAGCTTTCATCTAATATTACCCCACCCTTTGAATCCCTACTCTAGGTTAACGTGATTAAAGCGAACCAATTAAAGAGGAAATATTTATTTTGCAGCCCGCCCCTTTTTAATCAATAGAGATTGAAAACATTCCTTTTGCAAAGCCTCTTTTCATAAAATAAATCCGTCCCCTTTCCCACCAAGCAGGCGCGAGCTAGTGGTAATCGAATGTATAGCGCATCTCACGACAGTATAACATTTAGGATCTACCTAGATGAAACACTAACAACCGCCAAAAATTTTCACCCAACGATGAAATAGATGATGACCATAGAACAGCTTTCAGAAAAGCAACGCGGCATAGTCAACAATTATCTACTAGACTTACTGGAGTCATCATCCTTACAAAACTCTAGTTTTTTGCCAAAAGCTTTAGAAAGCCTAATTAAATCGCATGGCTTTGGCATAGAAATGTCTGGGATATATATAAGCACGGACGAAGATCCAGAAAATATCCCTGAATACCTGAAAGATGGAATTGCTTTTGAATTTATGGATAGCCACGTCACATTGCCATTTAAAGACGCTGCCGCCTTTATCATTTCTTGGTGCGCTACACAAAAACAGGTGGAAGAGCTTAATCTAGACATAACGCTAGAAAAACTTAAGAAAAAATTCAGCTAAACAATTAGAACCAACAAATTCAAAAAATAAATCATCGGACAAAAGGGGCGGAAAACAAAAAATACGAAATAACGATAAACAACGATGAGTTTCCGGAGCAATTCATCAAACACGCAAACTCATTTATTATCGAATGCAAAATTGACGACTCTAAGCAAGGCTACGCGGACATTCCAGAACTTGAAAAGATAAATTACCCAACCTTTGATAAAATTTTAAAAACCCATCACTATTTAGCGGCCAGCCTTATAAAAGATTGTCTTTATTTCGAGCTTTTTTATTTCTATTTCAAAAATCAGAAATACCTGAACTAGTTATAAATAGCATAAAAGATGTAAAATCAGATGAAATGTCAATTACGATCATGGGTGATACGTATCCAGCTCAGAAAAGTTGATGAACGAAAGGTGTCAGATTTATTTTCCAACTCTAATCAAAAGAGATTGAAATAAGCCCGTCTCCTTTTACACGACCACACTTCGCATACGGAGTCTCGCCGCCCATTAAATGATTTTTTCACCATCTACGGTATAGCGATCATCTCT
>NZ_JABULD010000837.1:0-566 GCF_014060985.1 Pseudomonas sp. MD195_PC81_125 | reverse complement strand
ATTGTAGATAGGTAGCGCCCTATACACCATGTCTTATCCCGAAATAATTTTTTATCGCTCAGAGCAACAATCCATCACCGTTTTTGCAAAAGTTCCGCATGTTATCGAAATCGATTCTCAACAAAAACACCAAAAAATGTAGGCCTATACACCTCAGTTCAGACAGCTCCGAAGGCTTTTTCCCGACACCGAATTGGCGCAAAGCCCGATATTCAAAGGCCTCTGGCCATCTGCCAGAGCCTGTTAAAACTGCCTGATCTGGCACCTGCGTGCAAAACCAGAAAAATGCCGAAACAGACCAATCCTTTTTTGTAACATTACGCCAATCCGGGTTGCTGAAACGCCCTGCGACAGGATGTGTGTGACAACATGTCGCACACCTGTCGCACGCTCCATTGCCGTTCGTCACGGTGATTTCACAAACTCTCTGAAATGCAAAACGCCCCGCGCGGCTGATTCGCAAATCGGGGCGTTTTCTGTATCGGCCAATCCGTCGAAGAGTTGACTCAGCGCAGTGCTTTTCGGTTACGCGAGGTCAGTAGCGGCACCAGGATCACCACCAGTAC
>NZ_JABULD010000040.1:0-30303 GCF_014060985.1 Pseudomonas sp. MD195_PC81_125 | reverse complement strand
TTTTGACTTTGATGTTCAAGATCAAAAGATCGCAGCCTGCGGCAGCTCCTACAGGGGCGGGCACAAAAAAGCCCCGCGACCGAATGATACGCGGGGCAAAAAATTGGTTGGTTGCGGCCAACCAAAGGAGCGCTTTGAAAACCTTTACTTGCTGGCGACGGTTTCTGGCTGCCAGCCACCACCCAAGGCCTTGTAGATCGCGACGATGCCGCGATACAGATCGACTTCGGCCTGGGCCTGACTGTCTTCGGCGTTCAGCCGTTCACGCTGGGCGTCGAGCAGCACGAGGAAGTCGGTGGTGCCTTCGCGGTAGCGGATTTCAGCCAGGTCGGCAGCCTTGCGGCTCGATTCACTCTGACGAATCAGCGAGATCAGCCGTTGCTGACGCTTGCCGTAATCGCTGAAGGCGTTTTCCGATTCTTCCAGCGCCAGCAACACTTGCTGCTCGTAGGTGGCGAGTGCGCCTTCGGCATCGGCATCGGCGCCACGCAAGCGGGCGCGCACGCTACCCAGATCGAACGCCGCCCAGGTAATGCTTGGGCCGAGTGCCCAGGCGTTGGCCGCTGAGGAGCCGATCTGCGAACCACGCCCGGCCGTCCAGCCCAGGAACCCGCTGAGGCTGACCCGTGGAAACAGATCGGCTTTCGCCACACCGATCCGCGCGGTGGCCGAGGCCAGTTTGCGTTCGGCGCTGAGGATGTCCGGACGGCGTTGCAGCAGCTCACCCGGATCACCGATCGGCAAAGCCTTGGCAATTGCCGGCAAGTCTTTCGGGCTCAAGTCCACGGTCATTTTGTCCGGACGCTCACCCAAAAGGGTGGCGATGCGGTTTTTCTGCCGAACCTGTTCCGCCTGCAGTTGCGGCACGCTGGCTTCGACCGAGGCCAGACGCGCATCGGCACGTTCGACGTCGAGCTGATCACCGACGCCGGCGTCACGCAGGCTGATGGTGATCTTGCGCGACTCCTGCTGGTTTTCCAGGTTGGCCACGGCGATTTTCTCGCGCAGTTGCGCCCCGCGCAGTTGACCGTAGGCGTCGACCAGTTCGGCAATCATCGTGACTTGCAACTGGTACAGATCGGCTTCGGCCGCCTGCTGGTCGGCGTCGCTGGCTTCCAGATTGCGCTGGATCCGGCCGAACAGGTCCAGCTCCCAGGCCATGTCCAGGCCCAGATCGTAGCGCTCGCTGTTGACCCGCTTGGTGGTCTGGCCGGGGATTTGTCCCTTGGCCAGATCACTGCTGGCGCGGCTGGTGATGGTCGGCATCGCGTCGTTGCTGACGTCGTCGCGGATCGCCCGGGCGGCTTTCCAGCGGGCGAACGCCACGCGCAGTTGACGGTTGCCTTGCAGCGATTGCGTCACCAACTGGTTGAGGGTCGGATCGTCGAATTGCTGCCACCAGATGCCTTCGAATTTCGAACGGTCAAAGTTCTTTTGCCCGGCGGCGCCATCGGTGGCGGCCGTGATATTGGCCGCCTCCGTGGCTGGGGTCTTGTAGTCGGGGCCGACGGCACAGGCGCTCAGCGCCAGCACCAGAAGACTCGGCAGGAAGACTTTCAGACTCATTATTGCGCCTCCAGTGGCTTTTGAAGAGCGTGCGCTCTGGCCGCTTTGCGGGCTTCCCCGCGTTCGACAAAGTTACGGATCAACACGTAGAACACTGGCGTCAGCAACAGACCGAAGAAGGTCACCCCGAGCATCCCGGAGAACACGGCCACACCCATGGCGTGACGCATCTCGGCACCGGCACCGCTGGAGAACACCAGTGGCACCACACCCATGATGAACGCGAACGAAGTCATCAGGATCGGCCGCAGACGCAGACGGCAGGCTTCCAGTACCGCAGCCAGCGGGTCGAGGCCTTCCAGCTGTTTGTCCTTGGCGAATTCGACGATCAGAATCGCGTTCTTACAGGCCAGGCCCACCAATACGATCAAACCGATCTGGGTAAAGATGTTGTTGTCGCCGCCGGAGACAATCACGCCGGTGATGGCCGACAGCAGGGTCATCGGTACGATCAGGATCACCGCCAGTGGCAGGCTCCAGCTTTCGTATTGAGCGGCGAGCACCAGGAACGCCAGCAATACGCAGAGCGGGAACACGAACAGCGCGGTGTTGCCGGACAGAATCTGCTGATAGGTCAGGTCGGTCCACTCGTAGGTCATGCCGTTTGGCAGTTCATCCTTGAGCAGTTTTTCGATGGCTTTTTCGGCCTGGCCGGAGCTGTAGCCAGGGGCTGCCGCACCGTTGATTTCAGCGGTGATAAAGCCGTTGTAGTGCATCACGCGATCCGGGCCCGAGGTGTCGCTGACCTTGATGAAGGTCGCCAGCGGGATCATTTCGCCCTTGTTGTTACGCACTTTCAGCTGACCGATCTGATCGGATTCGAGGCGGAACTGCTGTTCAGCCTGAACGTTGACCTGATAGGTGCGCCCGAAGCGGTTGAAGTCGTTGGCATACAGCGAACCCAGGTAGATCTGCAGGGTGTCGAAGATGTCGCTGACGGCCACGCCGTGGGTCTTGGCCTTTTCGCGGTCGATGGCGGCATCGACTTGCGGCACGTTCACGGTGTAGCTGGTGAACAGTCCAGCCAGTTCCGGCACGTTGTGGCTCTTGGCGATGATGTTCATGGTTTCCTTGTACAGCTCGTCGTAGCCCAGGTTGCCCCGGTCTTCGATTTGCAGGCGGAAACCACCAATGGTGCCCAGGCCTTGTACCGGCGGTGGCGGGAAGATCGCCATGTACGCTTCCTGAATGTTCGCGTACTGACCGTTCAAGGCCCCGGCGATGGCACCGGCGGACATGCTCGGGTCTTTACGTTCATCGAACGGTTTCAGGGTCACGAACACGATGCCGGCGTTCGGGCTGTTGGTGAAACCGTTGATCGACAGGCCCGGGAACGCTACGGCGCTTTCCACGCCAGGCTGTTTCAGCGCCAAGTCGGACATGCGCTTGATCACGTCTTCGGTGCGATCCAGGCTCGCGGCGTCCGGCAGTTGCGCGAAGGCCACCAGGTATTGCTTGTCCTGGCCGGGTACGAAACCGGTTGGTGTGCTGGAGAAACCGAAGAACGTCAGCACCATCAGGCCTGCATACAGCAGCAGAGCGATGCCGCTGCTGCGGATCACGCGGCGCACCGTGCCGACATAGCCATGGCTGGCCTTGTCAAAGAAACGGTTGAACGGGCGGAACAGCCAGCCACCGAAGATCCTGTCGAGAATCCTGGAGAAGCGGTCTTTCGGCGCGTCATGCCCTTTGAGCAACACGGCGGCCAGTGCTGGCGACAGCGTCAGCGAGTTGAACGCCGAGATCACGGTCGAGATCGCAATGGTCAGCGCGAACTGCTTGTAGAATTGCCCGGTGAGGCCGGAGATGAATGCCGCCGGAACGAACACTGCACACAGTACCAGTGCGGTCGCGATGATCGGGCCGGTCACTTCGCCCATGGCCTTTTTGGTCGCATCAAACGGGTTGAGCCCCAGTTCAATGTTGCGCTCGACGTTCTCCACCACCACGATGGCGTCGTCCACCACGATACCGATCGCCAGCACCAGGCCGAACAGCGACAGGGCGTTGAGCGAGAAGCCGAACAGGTGCATGACCGCAAACGTACCGATCAACGACACCGGCACCGCCACCAATGGAATGATCGAGGCGCGCCAGGTCTGCAGGAACAGGATCACGACCAGCACCACGAGGATCAGCGCTTCGAAGAGGGTGTGAACCACCGCCTCGATCGAGCCGCGCACGAAGATCGTCGGGTCATAGACGATGCTGTAGTCCATGCCTTGCGGGAAGCCTTTCTTCAGTTCCTCCATCTTGCCGCGAACTTCGTTCGAAATATCGATGGCGTTGGAGCCTGGACGCTGGAAGATCGGGATCGCGACCGCTGGCTGGTTGTTCAGCAACGAACGCAGGGCGTACTGGCTGGAACCCAGCTCGACACGCGCGATGTCCTTGAGACGAGTGATCTCACCGTTGTCGCCGGAGCGGATGATGATGTTCTCGAACTCTTCCTCGGACACCAGACGGCCTTGGGTGTTGACCGACAACTGGAAGCTCTGGGCATTCGGGGCAGGGGGCGCACCGAGCTGACCGGCAGCAACCTGACGGTTCTGCTCACGAATCGCCGTCACCACGTCAGTGGCAGTCAGATTGCGCGAAGCGGTCTTGTTCGGATCGAGCCAGACCCGCAGCGAGTAATCGCCCATGCCGAACAGTTGCACGTCACCGACACCGCCCAGACGCGCCAGCTCATCCTTGATGTTGAGGATCGCGTAGTTGGACAGGTAGAGCATATCGTAGCGTTTGTCCGGCGAGGTCAAGTGCACAACCATGGTCAGGTCGGGCGAGGCCTTGTCGACGGTGATACCGATGCGCGTCACTTCCTCGGGAAGTTTCGGCTCGGTACGGGTCACCCGGTTCTGCACCTGTACCTGCGCGTTATCCAGGTCGGTGCCCAGCGCGAAGGTGATGGTCAGGGTGATCTTGCCGTCCGCAGTGGACTGCGAGGACATGTACAGCATGTTCTCGACGCCGGTGATGGCCTGCTCCAGCGGAGCGGCCACGGTTTCACCGATGACTTTGGGGTTGGCACCCGGGAAGTTGGCACGTACCACCACGGTCGGTGGCACCACTTCCGGGTATTCGCTGATCGGCAGCTGGAACAGCGAGATCGCACCGGCGATCAGGATCAACAGCGAGAGCACCGCTGCGAAGATCGGCCGTGAAATGAAGAATTGGGAAAAATTCATCGGAGTTGTCGTCCCTTAACCGCGTGGGGTCGTAGCGGCCAGCTTCACAGCCGTACCCTGTGCACCTTTGGCAGGTGCGACTTTGGGCAGGTTGCTGGCTTCCAGCGCTTGACGTTGTTGAGCCAGAGCGGCAAGGGTCTGCTCGCTGGCCATCGGGATCACTTCAGGCGTCACCGGCGAACCCGGACGTACCCGCTGCAGGCCCTTGACGATAATCGTGTCGTCCTTGTTCAGACCGGTGCGCACGATGCGCAGGCCTTCGATCTTCGGCCCCAGTTCAACGGCGCGATAAGCGGTTTTGTTGTCCGCATCCATCACCAGCACGAACTTCTTGCCGAGGTCGGTACCGACCGCTTCGTCGTTGATCAGCATGGCGTTATAGGTACCGCTGCCGACCAGTTTCAGCCGTGCGTACAGGCCCGGGGTGTAGGTGCCGTCGCTGTTGTCGAACACCGCGCGACCACGGATGGTGCCGGTTTTCGGATTGACCTGGTTGTCGACGAAGTTCATCTGACCGAGGTGCGGGTTGCCGTCTTCGTTGGACAGGCCCATGTACACCGGCGTGGTGGCGCCACGTTGGCCGTTGCGGGCGAGTTGGGTGTATTTGAGGAACACACGCTCGTCAGCGTCGAAGTAGGCGTAGACCTTGTCAGTGGAAACCACGCTGGTCAGCGGTGTGGTGTCGGCGGTCACCAGGTTGCCGGCGGTGATCTCGGCACGGCTGACGCGGCCGCTGATTGGCGCGGTGACGCGGGTGAAACTCAGGTTCAGTTTGGCCAGATCCAGTTGCGCTTGCAGGGCGCCGACGGCGGCGCGGGCCTCTTGTGCGGCACTGGTGCGAGAGTCGGCCAGTTCAGCAGAGATCGCGTTGCTGGCGCGCAGACGTTCGCCGCGACCGGCTTCGTTTTCACTGCGGGTGGCATTGGCGCGTGCCTGGGCTACCAACGCTTCGAGACGGCGAACTTCTGCCTGGAAAGGACGCGGATCGATCTGGAACAGCAGGTCACCTTTCTTGACCAGCGCGCCTTCGGTGAACGCCACCTCGTCGATCTGGCCGGAGACCCGCGGACGGATTTCAACGGTTTCCGGCGCTTCGAGGCGCCCGGTGAATTCGTCCCACTCGTTGACCGGTTGTTCCAGCACCTTGGCCACGCTGACTTTGGCAGCGGGCATGGTGGCGGCAGTCTCCGGAGTCTTGCCGCAAGCGCTCATCACCAGCACGGCCAGCATGGCCAAGGGGAAGCGCAAATGTTTGAGTGACTGTTCCATGGAATCATCCGCCAATGTATTGAAGATGGGCGGATGATGCTCGGCGGGCTGTGATGGCACGAATCGAATGAAGCAAAGGTAACTATCATTCGGAATGATATAAGAGCGATTCGAGCCCTCTAGCATGCACCTTTCGTTAGGGTGCTATCAATTGGTTTGATGACAAATGTGTGTTGCGGATCGGGCAAGAATCCACAGACATTGAAATTGCTCGCGCGCAGAAGCAGATTCACCGCACCATTACTTGCTTCCTATCGACCCTGAGCGGCCAATAAATGACCGAACAGCGCGGGTTCTTGTGGCTTGTTCAGTGTACCCGGCGTCCCCTGAACGCATTCGGCAATCGGTGTACGAGTCACCGACAGATGGGCACAGATCGCTTGCGCACAGCTCGCGCGCGATCATCGACGAGTAATAAGACGTTCAATGAGTGATTCTACGGCGACAAACACCGGCAACTGGTACGCAGTCATTGCCCTGGCATTGGCCGCGTTTGTGTTCAACACCACCGAGTTTGTGCCGGTCGGGCTGTTGAGCTCGATCGGCAGCAGCTTCGCCATGTCGACGGCGCAGGTCGGTCTGATGCTGACCATTTACGCGTGGGTGGTGTCTCTGACGTCGCTGCCGATCATGCTGCTGACGCGCAACGTCGAGCGACGCAAACTGTTGCTCGTGCTGTTCGCAATGTTTATCGCCAGCCACATTCTGTCGGGTCTGGCGACCAGCTTCGGGGTGCTGCTGGTGAGCCGGATCGGCGTGGCGCTATCGCATGCGCTGTTCTGGTCGATCACCGCTTCTCTGGCCGTGCGCCTGGCTCCGCCGGGCAAGCAGGTTCAGGCGCTGGGCTTGCTCGCAACCGGTACTTCGCTGGCGATGGTGCTGGGCATTCCCCTCGGCCGCTTGCTGGGGGAGGCCATGGGCTGGCGCACCACGTTCATCGTGATCGCGGGCTTCGCGGCAGCACTGGTGTTCTGTCTGGCGAAGGTGCTGCCGTTGCTGCCCAGCCAGAACTCGGGCTCGCTCAAGAGCCTGCCTATATTGCTGAAGCGACCTGCGCTGGTATCCGTTTATGTCCTGACAGCTCTGGTGGTGACTGCCCAGTTCACCGCCTACAGCTACATCGAGCCGTTCGTACTGACCGTGGCCAACATGAGCGGTGAGGTGGTGACGCTGCTGCTGTTGTTATTCGGCGGCGCCGGCATTTTCGGCTCGCTGCTGTTCAGCTATTTGCACAGCTATAACCCGCAACGTTTTCTGATCATCTGCGTATCGGTGCTCGCCTTGTGCCTGGCGTTGCTGTTGCCGTTCAGCGGCAACGTCTCATACCTCGGCGTGCTGAGTGTGTTCTGGGGCATGGCGATCATGGGCTTCGGGCTGGCGCTGCAGTCGAAAGTCCTGGTGCTGGCGCCGGACGCCACCGACGTGGCGATGGCGCTGTTTTCCGGGATCTACAACATCGGCATCGGCGGCGGGGCACTGGTGGGCAGTTGGGTCGGCAGCCAGTTCGGCTTTGCTTACGTCGGGCTTGTCGGCGGGATGCTGGCGGCGTTGGCGTTGGCGTCTTACTGCGTGTCGATCTATCGCATCAGCCGGCCGAGGACTTGAGCCTTTGGCTGCCTGCTTAATGTGCGGGCAGCTCAAGGCTGTCAGGATCCCCGAAAAACATCTGAATCCGCGACCGCAACCAGCGCTCCCCTGGATCGTTGTCCTGCGATCCACGCCAGGCCATGTGCAGCTCAAACGTGCGCGTCGGCAACGGTGGATCTTCTGCGCGCACACCGCCCGCCGCCGTCAGCGCATCCGCCGTGTAATCCGGCACCGTCGCAACGATGTCGGTACCGGCCAGCAACGTGCTCAAGCCGTTGAACTGCGGCACGGCCAGCACCACGTGGCGCTTGCGCCCGAGTTTCTCCAGCTCTTCATCGATGAAGCCACTCAGGTCGCCGGCGAACGACACCAGCGCATGCGGACGCGCGCAGTAGTCATCCAGGCTGAGCGGGCCGGGCACGGTGTCGGCGCGCAGCAGCTTCGGCTGGCTGCGACGCAGCACCTTGCGTTTGGCGTTGGCCGGCAGGTCGGTGGTGTAGCTGACGCCGATGGAAATTTCGCCGGAGSCAGCAGGCTTGGCATCAATATGTAGTTGACCCGGCGCACGACGAGGACGATCCCCGGTGCTTCGGCGCGCAGGCGTTTGAGCAGCATCGGTAGCAGGGCGAATTCGACGTCGTCGGACAGGCCGATGCGAAATACCGAAGTGCTGGTGGCCGGATCGAAGTCCGCCGCTCGGCTGACGGCGGTGGAAATCGAGTCGAGTGCCGGGGAGAGCAGGGCGAAGATTTCCACGGCGCGAGCGGACGGTTCCATGCTGCGTCCGGTGCGCACGAACAACGGGTCATCGAACAGGCTGCGCAGGCGCGAGAGCGCTGCACTGATCGCCGGCTGGCCGAGAAACAGCTTCTCGGCGGCACGGGTCACGCTGCGTTCGTGCATCAACGTTTCGAATACGATCAACAGGTTCAGGTCGACACGACGCAGGTCATTACGATTCATCTGGAGTCCTGGCAGAGTCATCAAGCTTGACGAGAGCGACCATATGAGAACAATGGCCGGCATGAATATTACGGGGAAAGGCTGGTACTCTGCACCGCTAAATTCAGCTTTACCGAGCCGGTTGCGGCATTTTTTTCATCGATTTTGCCAATGCCGTTCATACTGCGGAATCAATGACAGGCATGTCGACTATTAATAGCCACTGATAGTCTTGGGTCAAAAGCCCAGATAGAGTTCAGGGCATTAGAGGTTACTTTGACGAGGTTTGCGATGTCCCGCACGATCCGTTTTCACAAGTTTGGTCCGGCCGAGGTGCTCAAATGCGAAGAGCATGCGGCCGCTCAGCCAGGTCCTGGCGAAGTGCAGGTGCGTGTCGAAGCGATCGGCATCAGCTGGTATGACATTCTCTGGCGTCAGAACCTGGCCTCGTCCCAGGCACGCTTGCCGTCCGGTCTCGGCCATGAAATGGCCGGCGTGGTCACGGCGGTCGGTGACGGTGTCGACGACCTGTCGGTTGGCGACAAGGTGGCCAGTTTTCCCGCCGAAAGCCCGAACGACTACCCGGTCTACGGCGAGCAGATCGTATTGCCACGAACCGCGCTGACTCGCTATCCGGACGTGCTCAGCCCGATCGAAGCCAGCGTGCATTACACGCCGCTGTTGATCGCCTATTTCGCCTATGCCGATCTGGCGCGGGTCAAACCCGGGCAGTTTGCCCTGGTCACTGACGCCAGCCATTGCGCCGGTCCGTCCTTTGTCCAGTTGGGCAAAGCCATGGGGGTGCGGGTGATTGCCGCGACGAAAACCGCAGATGAGCGTGAATACCTGTTGTCGCTGGGTGCCGAGAAAGTCATCGTCACCGAGGAAGAAGATCTGTTGATGCGAATCAACAAGATCACCGACAACCGTGGTGTCGATGTGGTCTTTGACGGTCTTGGCGGCCCGCAGATGTCGTTGCTCGGTGATGTGCTTGCGCCGCGTGGCAGCCTGGTCCTGTATGGCCTGCAAGGCGGTAATCAGACACCATTCCCGGCCTGTGCGGCCTTTCAGAAGAACATCCAGTTCTTTGTGCACTGCATTGGCAATTTCACCGGCAAACCCGAGCTCGGTATCACTCAGGATCACGTCGCCTTGCAGCGGGCCCTGCGTGACATCAACCAGCTCACCGCCGACCGCGTATTGCTGCCGCTCAAGACTCGGGTCTTCCCGTTCAACGAGTTCGTTGAAGCGCATCGTTACATGGACGAATGCCCATGCCGCGAGCGGGTCGCCCTGCAGGTCGAACCCGCGTAACCCCCCCTCCGATCAGAGTCCGTGGCCCCACGGACTCCAGCGTGTTGCGCCCTTGCCATCACAACAGTTGCCGGATTCAGTGCCTGGCTGTCTGTGCATCTGAACCGGTTTTTGCTCGCGACCTGTATCTTTTAATCGCCCTCCAAGCCCTGATAATTGAATGATTACTTTCATCTCAAGGAATGAGCCATGTCTGTGCGTTCTGTTATTTATCCCGTGTTTAATTTTATCTCGCGAACGATGCGTCGGTTTCTGTTTAATCGGTGTAGGGTCTTTCCTATCGTCGTTCTGCTTTTCTTGTACTCAAAGTTCGTGGGACGTTGTAAGAAGTTTCCTCAGATATTTTTCTATCAGATAAAACCCAATGTAAACAATGGCTTGCGTCACTTTTGATGGTGTCTCTGCCAGCATCTTGGGTACATGTGTTTCAAATAACTTCAAAATCATAAGTGTTAGTATTTGATCGTCTATTACTTATTGATGAATTTATCGCGCCAGTGTCTTCATTGATGCGCGATATGAATTTTTTACGCCGGGTAAAGTACTGATGAGCACGATCCATGATCAGGCAATGAACTATGTCTACCAGCAAGTACTGCAACGTTTGCTGAGTTTCTTTTCCAGAGCCGAACGGACTGCACTGCAGCTCCTGATCCAGCGGCTGATGGTCGCCGCCGGCGGAGCGGAACGCATGGGTGACTACAAGGTTCTGGTGACCCCCTCCGGTACTCGCGACAGCTGCTATACCCTGGCGTTGCTGCGTGCCGCTCAACTGAGTATCGCCGGCCGCGCCCCGGCCACTTTCAAGTTGCGTGTCGCCATCCTGCGCAGCGGCGGCATGGGCGGTGCCCCACTCGACAATCTGCATCGCAGCTTTGCTGCACTGTTTCTTTACGATGACCCGCGGGTCGAATTGCTGATGGTGGATCACCGTCAAGTACTGCCGTTCAATCACCTGAAATCACCTGACAAGGAGAGTGCGGACGCCAATCGCATCAATCTATTGATGATGGGGCACCGCCGGGCGAGGGACGAGCAGCTTGAATTGTGGGACGACGTTTGCCTGGCGCGGGCCGAGTTTTGCGGCCAGATTGCCCGCTGGAACAATGGAGTTGACGCCTGGGTTGCCAGTGAGTCGCCGCGGCGCCAGAAGCAATTCATCAATGATCTCGCGCGAGCGGTGCAGAAAGCCGGCCTGGAGGCTCCGCCATCCAATGCCGTCTCATTCGATGATTTGTTCGCGATTCTCGACGGCCTGGGGGGGGATCTGTATCGCGGTCTTTACGCCGAATCCGAACTATTGCGCTGGCGTCCCGAAGACGGATTCGAGTCGTGCCGTCGCACTACATTCCTCGATATTCACGACATGGCAGTGGGCAAGCTGGAGGAGCGCTGGCCGTTGCTTAGCGAGTTTCTCGGGTTTCAGGCGGAGGAATGGGTGTTTCATCAGGGCGAAGGTGAATACGCCGATCCTTTGATTGAGGCTCATCTTCGCGGTCTTGAGGCCGAGTATATTGACGGAAGCGGTTATGAATGCGGTTTTGCGGAACATGTTCAGCGCATGCTGGTAAGAATGCAGCAAATGCAGGTGCCGGATCCGGTTTGTGAACAGATGATCGCGAGGCTAGGGTTACAGCAGACTGAGAAGTTGCGTGAAGAGGCGGCAACAGCTCTGCACCAGACCTACGGTCTTAACGAAGCGCAATGGGTGTGTTTGCTGTTCACGCCGTTCATCGAACGGGGGGCCGGGCTTGAGCGGTTTCTGCGCAGTTGTCATCCCGGCATGTTGGTGGCATTGCCCGATTTGCACCGGGCAATGCAAGGGCTGCACGGCCCCGAGCAAGTGTTGCAATGGATGACGGATGTCAGTGGGCTGCCAGTCAGTCTGATCGGTCATCTCTATGCCATGGAGCCGTTGCCGATCCGTGGTGCTGGCCGGTCGGCAGGAGAGGCGGCGGATGCTGGTAATGCCGACACCGGTGTGAGTAGCCGGTCAGCGGAGCGCTGAGGTGAGCGATGCATCTTTCAGGACCCCCGTCGTCCCGGCATCGGGATCATGAGGGTTGTACGAGAGCCTGGTTTCGCTTATCAGGCCGTCTATCGTTACCTGATGCGATTGATGGCGGAGACGGCTGGTGATGACAACACCAAGCTACCTTCGCTGCGTCAGCTGGCAGAGCGTCTGAACGTGTCGATTTCGACCATTCAATACGCTTATTCGTTGCTGGAGAAGGAAGGGCGGGTCTATTCAGTTGCCAAGTCCGGGTATTACGCACGGGCATCAGCAGGGCTGTCGTCTCCAGTTATTGGCAATGACCTGCTTGAAACGCTCTACATCAATACGCGGCGCCCGGGAATGCGGCTGTTGAGCGCCGAAGACCCGGTCTCCGTGCAATCGCTGGACAGCCCGTTGCTCTTACTCGAACGCGAACTGCTGCGGCAATATCCCCGGCAATCAACGCTGGTTGACCAGCCTTGCGGCGAGCTTGAATTACGCGGAGTCGTGGCAGCCCGCTATACCACTTCACCGCAGCAGTGCTGGCACGCCGAAGATGTCTACATCGGTGCGGATCTGCGCGGGGTGCTGGAAATTCTGGTTGCCGTTCTGAAGCTGAAACATGCAACGGTCCTGGTCGAGTCGCCCTGCGACTGGGTCATACTGCGGCTGCTTCAGGCTGCAGAGGTACGCGTAATCGAATTGCCGCTGCAGGCCTGCGGCGGGCTGGAACCGCAGCGCCTGGAAGCGCTGCTCAATACTGAAGATGTCAGGTTGATTGTGCTTTCTTCGGGGTTGTGCATGCCGCGTGGCACACAGGTTCCTGCAGATAATCGCAGCCGCATCGCCGGGTTGCTTGTCAAGCACGGCACCTGGGTGCTGGAAAACGATTGTTATGGTGAACTCAGCGAAGCAATGGACGGCGGGTGCCTGCGTGACTTGCTGGATCCCGAACGGCTGATGGTTTTCTCCACGTTCGAGAAATTCATGGGGATCGAAGCACCTTACGGGGTTGTGTTGTCGCGCCAATGGAAGAGCGAACTACTGCGGCATTTCCTGATGCGTTCGTTCCGACTGTCACCCATCCGCCAGAAAGCGATCGCTCGACTGTATGGAAACGGTCGGATCGATCAGCATCTGCATGTCCTTCGTCGGCTGCTCAGGGAGCGTCGGGCGCCCATGATCCACTTGCTGCGCGAGCGCTTGAGCGATGCACTGCAGGTCGTTGAGCCGCAGGGCGGTGCAACCGTCTGGGTGCGAGCAAAGCGTCCGGTGGACATGCGCGATGTATTTCAGCGCCTGCTCAGACAGCAGGTTCTGATCGCGCCGGGAGAGCTGTTCAGTTTGCAGGGTTTGCACCGTCGGCATCTGCGTCTGAATCTACTGGATCAGGGGGAAACCGGCTTGAGCGGGGCGATTGCAATGCTCGGGGATGCATTGCGCCTGGCTGCTGTGGAATGAACGTTGGAAAGCGTCGGATAGATCCCGTCGCGCTGCGGTCAAACTGCCAGTAAACTGCGCTGTATTTCCTGAACCACTCTATTTCAGAGGTTTTGCATGACTATCAGTCCTTTTGCGGGCAAACCGGCACCGGCAGAATTGTTGGTCGACATCCCGCGACTGGTAACGGCTTATTACACCGGCCAACCGGACGCTTCGATTTCCACCCAGCGTGTGGCGTTTGGTACTTCCGGGCATCGGGGCAGCTCCTTTGACCTGAGCTTCAATGAGTGGCACGTTCTGGCGATCAGCCAGGCGATCTGCCTGTACCGCGAAGCACAGGGCATTGATGGCCCGTTGTTTGTCGGTATCGACACTCACGCACTGTCGACCCCCGCCGGAGCCAGTGCGCTGGAGGTGCTGGCAGCCAACGGCGTGACCGTGATGATCGCCGAAGGTGACGAATACACGCCGACGCCGGCGGTTTCGCATGCAATTCTCTGCTACAACCGTGGCCGTACTTCTGGCCTGGCCGATGGCATCGTCATCACGCCGTCGCACAACCCGCCACAAAGTGGTGGCTACAAATACAACCCTACCAATGGCGGCCCGGCCGACACCCATATCACCAAGTGGATCGAAGCCAAAGCCAATGAACTGCTGGCCAACAAGCTGGCGGGTGTCAAACGCATCAGCTACGAGCAGGCGCTCAAGGCGAGCACCACGCACCGCCATGACTACCTCAACACCTACGTCGCCGACCTGATCAACGTGATCGACTTCGATGCCATTCGTGGCGCCAAATTGCGCCTGGGTGTCGATCCGCTGGGTGGAGCAGGGGTGCGTTACTGGTCGGCAATTGCCGAGCATTATCGTCTTGATCTGGACGTTGTTAACAAACAGGTCGATTCGACGTTCCGTTTCATGACGGTCGATTGGGACGGTCAGATTCGCATGGACCCATCGTCCAGCCATGCGATGCAAGGTTTGATCGGTCTCAAGGAACGTTACGACGTGGCGTTCGCCTGCGACCCGGATCACGACCGTCATGGCATTGTTACGCCTTCAGGCGGTCTGCTGGCACCGAACAACTATCTGGCGGTATCCATCGATTATCTGTTCCAGAACCGCCCGCAATGGCGCGCCGACGCTGCCGTGGGTAAAACCGTGGTCAGCAGTGGCCTGATTGATCGTGTGGCCAAGCGCCTGGGTCGGCGCTTGTATGAAGTCCCGGTCGGCTTCAAATGGTTTGCCGATGGACTGTTCGACGGCTCATTGGGTTTTGGTGGCGAGGAGAGTGCCGGCGCTTCGTTCCTGCGCAAGGATGGCGGCGTCTGGAGCACCGACAAGGACGGCCTGATTCCAGCTCTGCTGGCGGCTGAAATGACTGCGCGTACCGGTCGTGACCCAAGCCAGGTCTATCACGCTCTGACCGATGAGCTGGGCGAACCGTTCTCGGTGCGCGTCGATGCCAAGGCCAACCCTGAGCAGAAAGCCCTGCTGAGCAAACTGTCGCCGGAGCAAGTGACGTCGACCGAACTGGCGGGCGAGAAGATTCAGAGCATTCTCAGCCATGCGCCGGGCAACGATCAGGCCATCGGCGGTTTGAAGGTGATGACCGAAAACGGTTGGTTCGCTGCACGTCCTTCCGGCACCGAAGACATCTACAAGATCTACGCCGAAAGCTTCATTGGCGACGACCACCTGAAGCAACTGGTGGCTGAAGCGCAAACGCTGGTGGATGGCGCAATCAGCACCAAGTGATCTTCAGGGAGGTGAGTTCTTCCTGTGGTGAGGGGATTTATCCCCGATGGACTGCGTAGCAGTCCGCTCCATTGAAAAGACGGCCGCTTTGCGGCCTATCGGGGATGAATCCCCTCGCTACAAAAAAAGGGCGACTGTAATGGTCGCCCTTTTTTTGCCCGCAAATCAGCCGATCAAGCCAGATCCACCAAAACGACTTCGCTGTCTTCGAGCGCTGTCACCCTCAGTACTGATTCATGCTCGACGGCAACGCCATCTCGAGCTTGTGCACGCAAGCCATTGACTTCAATCAGGCCGGTGGCGGGCACCAGATACGCACGGCGTCCTGCATCCAGTTGATATTCAGCTGTTTCGCCCGCCTTGAGGTTGGCTGCGACCAGTCGCGCATCGGCGCGAATGCGCAAGCTCTGATCATCGCCTTCTTTGCCGCTGGCCAGGGTGACAAAGCCTTCGCGCTGACCTTTGGGGAACGGTTTGGCACCCCACGATGGCGGCGCCCCGGTTTCCGTCGGCAGAATCCAGATCTGAAAGATTCGGGTCTCTTTGTCTTCCAGGTTGTACTCACTGTGCGCAATGCCGGTACCGGCGCTCATGACCTGTACGTCGCCGGCTTCGGTCCGGCCCTTGTTGCCAAGGTTGTCCTGATGGGTAATCGCACCTTCACGCACGTAGGTGATGATTTCCATGTCGCGGTGCGGATGTAACGGGAACCCGGTGCCGGCGGCGATGACGTCGTCATTCCACACCCGCAGATTGCCCCAGTTCATGCGTTGCGGGTCGTAGTATTCGGCGAACGAAAAGTGGTGATGGGCATCCAGCCAGCCGTGATGAGCGCCGCCCAGCGTGTTGAAAGGTCTGAGTTCAAGCATGATCGTCTCCTCAAAAGGTCCGTCATGGGGCGTAACGCCAGAGCCACGAAGCGAGACCGTCGGTTAATGACGAGCATCATCCATCAGTCAATCATCGATAAAAAGCGTAAAAAGTGCGGCATTCTCATCGAATTCGTTGATGGGAAGCGGGTTCGAAACGGTCTCACCCCACTTTCATTTCATCGCCTAAACCTATGAGCTGTAAGCATTTCGCTAGAACTCAGGGGCAAATAAAGACACCATAGCCCCCAACAGCCTCACACACTGGAGCCCCTCAGCGTGGCGCAACACACTCCCGATCTGCCTCCCGAACTCCGTCCACTGGCCGAGATGCCATGGTTCAAGCGTCTGGCCGCGCGTTTCTTCGGCCACGGCCTGACGCGCTTGCGCGCTCAACACCGCGCGTCATGGTTGCATGGTCAGGCTGACGGCTTTCGCAGTGGCCACACCGCTGGTGTGGAGTACGGCTTCAAGGAGGGCAAACTCGAAGGCCTGGAGGAGGGTCGGCAAGTGCTGTTGATTCGTGACAGTCGCAGCACCGAACATCGTCCGCCGAACGTGGACAATCATTTGTTCGACGACTGGCGCCTGCCCCTCAGTGCCGAGCTGAAGAAGCGTATGAAGGCCGATGTGGCGCGCTTGCTGCCCGAACATGCTCAGCCAAGCGCCGCGCAATGGAAAATGATTTTCAGTGATACGCCTTCGACCTCGGTGATTGCCGGTGCCGGAGCGGGCAAATCGACGACGCTGGTGCTAAGGCTTGTGTTGCTCACTCACTACCTGGGCTTTGAACTTGATTCGATGACCGTGGTGACCTTCACCCGCGAGTCGCGCAAGGACTTCATCAACAAACTGATCGAATTGTTTGCGCTCTGGGGCTTGGCCCTGAGCCTGAAACAGGCGCGGGAACTGGTGCGCACCTTTCACTCGCGGATTCTGCCGATGGTGCGCAGTCTGCCGGGATTTGAGCGCTTGCAGGCGTTCGAGAACCTCAGCGACCGAATTCAGGGTGCTGACGAAGAGGTCGACAGCAATCCGTTCGATTTGCGGATCAACGACGCTCAGCGCCGCCAGCTCAATGCCTGTTACCACCGGTTGTTCACGGAAGACGAGCGTTTCCGTCAGCTCATTCAGCCGTTGGCCAAGGCGGGTTTGCAGCTCAAGGAGCTGGAACGCGATCACCCGGACGTGCAAAAGCGCATGGCGGTGACAGAGTTGGCGGCCAAGCGCGATGAAGAGCTGTGCGATGCCATCGAAGACTTGTGGTTTCGCGCAGGCGCCTGGCCGATCAAAGGCATTGAGCCCGGCCGGCAGACGTTCGAGATCAACGGTTCGACCTTTCACTGCCATGGCTACATTCCCAGCCTCGATGCCTGGGTGATGCTCGGGTTCGATCCTCGGGAAAACCCGCAGATCTGCCGACCCAACGCCAGGCTCGGAGTGCGCGCCGAGTGGGCAGTCAAGCGCACCCTGTTTCAAGCTTTCTGTCGTAAGCCATTGATTTGGTTGGATAGTTACGAAGCTTCGAAGCGGGTCTTGTCGACGTTGGCAGGCGACGCGAGCGCCGGTCCAGGCTTCGATTACAAGGTCAAAGGTGAGCTGGTTTCGGCGCCGCTGCTGGACTGCTTTGTCGCGGCGGCCGGCTTCATCGAAAACCTCGGGCTGGACGTGCCGGACGCTGTCGGCCGGATGAGTTTTGCCAAGGACGATCCGGACCGGTTCTTCTTCGAGGCGCTGAGCCTGTTCTGGCGTGCCCTGGAAGATCATTTGCTCGATCAGAAGCCGCCGGTGATGACCTATAACCGGATGTTTGCGCTGTTCAGCGAACATTCGCCAGAGAACCTCAAACTGCTCAGTGACGAGCTGCTGCGCCCCATGTCGCACTTGATGATCGACGAGTTTCAGGACGTTTCGCCGCAAATCGTCTCCTGGATCCGTGCCAGTCTGGCGGAAATCCGCAGTCGTGGCCCGGCGATGCATGTTGGGCGGGGCGCACAGCGTTCGTCGTTGCTGTGTGTGGGCGATGACTGGCAGTCGATCTACGGCTGGCGTGGCAGTTCGCCGAGCTATTTCATGGAATTCAACAAGGAATTCCCTTCACCGGGCACTACACGGGTGATGCTCAGCGACAATTACCGCAGTCATCAACACATCATCGATGCCGCTGAACACATCGTCCGTGCGGCGCCGGCAATCCCGGGCAAAAAAGCCAAAGCCAGCGGCGCCCCCAAGGCCTTGTGGCCGGTGAGCGTGCTGGAGCGCGATGATCAGGCTTTGGGGCAGCGCTTGGCCGAACACTATAATCGCGGCGATTCAATCTTGATGCTGTATCGAAAAGGTAGCGATAAGTCGTTGATTGAACAGCATATTCAGTCTGTAGTTAATGTTGATTCGAGCTTGCCGTACGAAGCGCGACGCCTGAAACAGCTGACTTACCACAGTGCCAAGGGACTGCAAGCCGATGCGGTGTTTCTGCTGGGTGACTGCCAGCACCTGACCAGTTCTCCGTACAAGAACCAGGTGTATCGCATGGCCGGCCTGGGCAAGGCTGGCGACAGTGAGCCCTATGACACGGCGCAGAAGGACGAAATATTGCGGCTGGCCTACGTCGGAATCACCCGGGCGGTCAGCCATTGCTATTGGTACGTCGAGCCGCAGGACACTCAGTCAGTCAATATGCCGAGAGCGTCTGACCGGGTGGCCCAAGACAAGGCATTCTTCGTCGATCATCGTAAGCAGCCGCAAACCGCGTGATGCACGCCCACACGCTCACGCACAAAAAAGCCCGCCGGAATTGGCGGGCTTTTTCAATAAAAACAAAAGGTTAAGCGTAACTCTTGAGAGACTCTGGAGGAATGAAAGTCTCCAGTTCGTCTTCCACGGCTTCAATGATTCGTTCGACATCGGCCGCGTTCATCACCGTGGCGCAGGGAATGCCGGCGATGGCGATCATGGTTTCACCGCTGGCACGATCGAACAGTCGGGCAATCATGCTGCCCGGCGCATCCATCGTCGCTTCAAAACCCATTGGATGAAAATGCCAGCGCATCAACTGGCACGCGTTTGGGAAGGTGACTTTACTGGAACCTTTATTCATGTGTTGCCCGCCTTCTTCATCGAGCGATTCCTTTTGCTCATGCTAGGTGGGAAGAGCCTTCATTGGCTCAACCGGTCAGTGACATTAAAAGTAGCATCCGCATTGTGAATTTTCCGTGAGCTTTTTCAGTTCATTTTGCGATTGCTGCGCATTTTTTGATGTAAGTCACGCCTCATTCACTCTTCGCCAAAAGGCCACTACGGTTTACTGATTGATCGTCTGGATGAAGTTGGGCAAGCTCGGTGCTTTTGCGCAGAGCCCTTTATGCATGTCGACGACGACGGCCCAGAACAGACCCCGGCCACGGCCGCTACGGTCATGCGCTATCACTTGAGCTGGAAACATCGCGACCTGGACAGCGTCATGGCGCTGTACCACCCGGACGTCCAATACAACGATTTCTTTCAGAACCGGGTGCTCGGCTTTGATGAGTTGCGTGAGTACGTGCGTGTCAGCATGCCGCGAGAATCCGACGAAGCGCTGGAGCATTGCGACCGGATCCGCGTGGATGGCAACACTGCCTACATTCAGTACGAAGTGACCTTGCGCGGTGGCGACGGACTGGTGTCGTTCCGTTCCAGTGAAGCGATCACAGTGAAGGACGGCCTGATCTGGCGGGTCAACGAATACGCCTCGCTGGTTCGCACGCCAAACAGTGGCACCGTCGCCCCCAGCCAGCGTCCGGCGGTGAGTCGACTGGGCCTGTCACCGCGCCAGATCAGTTTCATGGCCGAAGACCTGCAGCAATATTTCGAACGGCAACAGCCTTACCTCGATCCCGAGCTGGATCTGCAACGGGTGGCGAAGGAGTGCGGGTACAGCCGCAATCAGATTTCCTACCTGCTCAATCAGGTGCTGGGGCAGAGCTTCTATCGATACGTCAACCACGCGCGCCTGCAGCATTTGCTCAAGTCACTGGATCACGCCACGCCACCGCTGCGTATCGATGAACTGGCGTTTGCTGCCGGTTTCAACTCGCTGTCGGCGTTTCTACAGTTGCTTTCGCCAGCACACCGGCCAGTCGCCGAAGGCCTACGCCAAACAAATTTCTTTGCGGGCACGCGCGCAAGACAGCCGTTGAAGACTCGCACTAGGATCGACGCCATCGAAGGTTTTCAGTGGCGGAGTCTTGCATGCCGGCGTGGCGCACTATCAGTTTGTGGATGGATCAACTCGACGAGCCGCTGATCGCGCGGCCGGCGCTGGAACAGGATCTGGATGTCGACGTGGCCATCATCGGCGCCGGTTATACCGGGCTGTGGACCGCGTACTACCTGAAGAAACTCGCGCCGGGTCTGGATATCGCCATCATCGAGGCGCAAACCGCCGGTTTCGGTGCGTCCGGGCGCAATGGTGGCTGGCTGATGGGCAATCTGCTGGGCGAGGATCGACTGCTCGCCGGCCTCTCGCCACAACAACGCCGCGCCTCTTTTGATCTGCTGCACAGCATCCCCGATGAAGTGGAAGTTGTCCTCGAACGTGAGGGCATCGACTGCGATTACCGCAAGGGCGGGGTGCTGTACTGCGCCGCTCGCTACCCGGAACAGGAAGCCAGCCTGCGCGAATACCTCGACAAGCTGCACGCCCAAGGCCTGACCGACAACGATTACCGCTGGCTGAGCCCCGAACAACTGGCGCAACAGATTCGCGTGGCGAAACCCTACGGCGGCATCTATGCGCCGCACGTGGCGACGATTCACCCGGCGAAACTGGTGCGCGGTCTGGCGCGTACCGTGCAGAACATGGGCGTGAAGATCTACGAAAACAGCCCGGTCACGCACTGGCAGTCCGGTAGTTTGCGCACGGCCAGGGCCAGTGTGCGCAGCCGCTGGATCGTGCCGGCCGTTGAAGGCTATTCGGTGACGCTGCCGCCGCTGGGTCGCTATCAGTTGCCGGTGCAAAGTCTGATTGTCGCCACCGAACCACTGTCGGCTGCGACCTGGGATGAAATCGGCCTCAACCGTGGCCAGGCCTTCAGCGAGTTCAGCCGTCAGGTCACTTATGGTCAGCGCAGTGCCGATAACCGCCTGATCTTCGGCGCTCGCGGCGGCTACCAGTTCGCCGGCAAGTTGCGCCACAACTTCGATCTGACCCGCGATGAAGTCGAACTGCGGCGTTATCTGTTCGGTGAGCTGTTCCCGCAACTGAAACACGTGCAAATCACCCACGCCTGGGGCGGCAACCTCGGCATGTCGCGGCATTTCAAGCCGCACATGCTTTGCGATCGGGCCAATGGCATCGCGCTGTCCGGCGGTTATGGCGGGGAGGGCGTGGGTGCCAGCAACCTTGGCGGCCGCACCCTGGCCGATCTGATTCTGGAGCGCGACACCGAACTTGCGCAGCAGCCGTGGGTGCTGCCAGACGGCGGGATTCATGCGTTGCGCGCCTGGGAGCCGGAACCGTGCCGCTGGCTCGGTTACAACGCGATCATCAAAAGTTTTGTCCACGAAGACCAGACCCTGGCCAATCCGGCCACCGCACCGTGGCGGCGCAAGCTCGCCAGTCAGGTCGCGGGCTTCATGGAAGGTTTCATGCACTAACCGCCGTTTTCTTCACAAGACAGGTCTCACCATGAGCATTACGCAGTTCAAGAACACCGCCAGCCTGCAACTGGACCAATCCAACCCGGTCGCCGTGCCGATCGGCGAGCCGGTCGCGATGGCCTCGACCACCAGCGTCGAGCGCGACGACGGCGTTGAAACCGGCGTCTGGGAATGCACCCCGGGGCGCTGGCGCCGGCAGATCACCGCGCAAGAGTTCTGCCATTTCATCTCCGGGCGTTGCACGTTCACCCCGGACAACGGCGGTGAAACCCTGCACATACAAGGTGGCGACGCACTGATGTTGCCGGGCAACACGCTCGGCATCTGGGATATCCAGGAGACCGTGCGCAAGACCTACGTCCTTATTTTCTGATTGTTTGATCCTTTGATTGCCTGCCAACAAAAATAGCCACTACAGGAATCGACCCCCATGATCCAGAAAACCCTCGCTCTGGCGCCGCTGCTGCTGGCTGCCTCCATTAGCCATGCCGCTGAAACGGTGAAGATTTACAACTGGTCCGATTACATCGCGCCGGATACCACGAAAAACTTTCAGAAAGACACCGGCATTGGAGTCACCTACGACGTCTACGACAGCAACGAAACCCTCGACGGCAAGTTGATGACCGGCAAATCCGGGTATGACGTGGTGTTCCCGTCCAACCACTTCATGGCGCGGCAGATCCAGGGCGGGGCGCTGAAGAAGCTCGACAAGAGCCAGTTGCCGAACTGGAAGAACCTCAATCCGGTATTGCTCAAGGCCTTGCAGGTCAATGACCCGAACAACGAGCACGGCTTTCCGTACCTGTGGGGCAGCACCGGCATCGGCTACAACGTCGCCAAGGTCAAAGCGGTACTGGGCGACAACGCGCCGGTGGATTCCTGGGACCTGATCTTCAAACCCGAGTACATGGAAAAACTGCAGAAGTGCGGCGTGGCGATCCTTGATAACGGCCCGGAACTGCTGCCGGCGGCACTCAACTACCTGGGTTTGCCACCGCATAGCAAGAACCCCGAGGACTACAAGAAAGCCGAAGCACTGCTGATGAAAGTGCGGCCGTATGTCAGCTACTTCCATTCCTCGAAATACACCAGTGACCTGGCCAATGGCGATATCTGCGTGGCGGTCGGTTTTTCCGGCGACATCCTGCAAGCGGAAAACCGCGCCAAGGAAGCGAAGAACGGCATCGACATTGGATACGCGATTCCCAAGGAGGGCGCGGCAATCTGGTTCGACATGGTCGCCATGCCCGCCGATGCGCCGGACGAGAAGGCCGGGTACGCGTTCATGAACTACCTGCTGCGCCCGGACGTGATGGCCAGCATCAGCAATTACGTGCACTACGCCAATGGCAACCAGCAGGCCGACGGCCTGATCGACCCGGCCATCAAAAGTGACACCAAGGTTTATCCGAGCCCGGAGATGATGGGCAAGCTGTTTGCGCTGGAAGCCATGCCGCTGAACATCGACCGGATCCGCACCCGTGTCTGGAACAAGATTCGTACTGGTAGCTAACCCACCCCAAACCCTGTAGGAGCTGCCGAAGGCTGCGATCTTTAGATCTTCAAATGCAAAGATCGCAGCCTCGTTCCACTCGACAGCTCCTACAGGGACAGGGGTATCAGGCGTTATTAAATAGTTGATATCAATACACTGGCATCGCACTAATAGAGTGCAGGAAAGTGAGACGCGTCTAACAAAAAACAACTTACCAATATTTAATATTTAAATAGAAAATCGTCAGACAATTGGAGGCGGTGAAACCGGGTAAAACAATCTTTCGACCCCGCAGGCTTTGTTTACGGTAGTTTTGCGCAACAGTGCAATTTGATCTCAAAAAAAGGCTAGACGTATGATTTCAAATTGTGTCAGGTTCGTTACGCCTTCATTGGGCGAGTGATAGGACGATCTCGCCAGGGATCGTCGCTATCTGACAAAAACTGTTCCATTGCTAAACAAGGAAGTGTGTTTATGTCGAAAGTAAAAGCTAACGCTATTGATATCACTGCAGACACATTCGTGCCGGTAGGCGCAGTGCAGGCTCTGGCGGCAACCAGCTCCGCCTGGAACCAGATCAATAGCTTCAGCCATCAATATGATCGTGGCGGCAACCTCACGGTCAATGGCAAACCCTCCTTCTCGGTGGATCAAGCCGCCACCCAACTGCTGCGAGACGGAGCCTCCTGGCACGACCTCGACAACAGCGGCAAGATCGAACTGACCTACACCTTTCTGACCGCCAAAACCGCTAACTTCAGCGGCCTGGGCGTCACCGGTTTCAGTCAGTTCAGTGCCCTGCAAAAAGCCCAGGCGGTGCTCGCCATGCAATCCTGGGCGGATGTCGCCAACGTGACGTTCACCGAAGCTTCCCGTGGTGGCGACGGTCACATGACCTTCGGCAACTACAGCGGCGGCCAGGAAGGCGCGGCGGCGTTTGCGTTCCTGCCAGGCACCGAGCCAGGTTATGACGGTCAGTCCTGGTATCTGACCGGCAGTGGCTACGACGTCAACAAAACCCCGGGTCTGAACAACTACGGGCGTCAGACCCTGACGCACGAAATCGGCCACACCCTGGGCCTGTCTCACCCTGGCGACTACAACGCCGGCGAAGGCAACCCGACTTACAAGGATGCTTCCTACGGGCAAGACACCCGCGGTTACAGCCTCATGAGTTACTGGAGTGAAAGCAACACCGCCCAGAACTTCAGCAAGGGCGGTGTGGAAGCCTATGCCTCCGGCCCGCTGATGGACGACATTGCCGCGATCCAGAAGCTGTACGGCGCCAACCTGACCACCCGTACCGGTGATACGACCTACGGCTTCAACTCCAACGCCGGTCGCGATTTCCTCAGCGCCTCGTCGTCGAGCGACAAGCTGGTGTTCTCGGTGTGGGATGCGGGCGGCAAGGACACCTTCGACTTCTCGGGTTTCACCCAGAACCAGAAGATCAACCTCAATGAAGCCTCGTTCTCCGACGTGGGCGGCATGATCGGTAACGTATCCATCGCCAAGGGCGTGACCATCGAGAACGCCATCGGCGGTTCGGGCAACGACCTGCTGATCGGTAACAGTGCGTCCAACGAGCTCAAGGGCGGTGCCGGCAACGACATCATCTACGGCGCCGGTGGTGCGGACAAACTGTGGGGCGGTTCGGGTTCGGACACTTTCGTGTTCGCCTCCAGCTCCGACTCCAAGCCGGGTGCAATCGACCAGATCCTCGATTTCGTCAGCGGTCTGGACAAAATCGACCTGAGCGCCATCACCAACGGGTCCGGCCTGCACTTTGTCAGCAGCTTCACCGGTTCGGCCGGCGACGCGATCCTGACCTCGTCGGGCGGCAACAGCCTGTTGTCGGTGGACTTCTCCGGGCACGGCGTGGCGGACTTCCAGGTCAGCACCGTTGGCCAGGCAGCGACCAGCGACATCGTGGCGTGATGTAAACGGGAAAGCGGCGCTTCATGCGTCGCTTTCTTTGCTTGCATCGTGTTGATGGCTGGGCAAGGCTAGGTGCCGGAGCGAATTTTCTGATGATCCGTAAAGTTTTTACCTACAAGGGAATGGCGTGGCTTTCGGCGGCGCTGATCATGATTTCTGGAGAAGCAACCATGGCAAGCAGCCTCAGACTGGAAGACCCCTCCGTGTTCGCCGGGCAGTGGCAGGCGATTCTGACTGCGCCCGATGACGCCCCAGAGGCGCAGGCATTGCAGGATAAACCCTCGAACACCTGTCTGATCGATCTGGAACCCAACCAGACACTGGGCAAGGGCGCCGAATGCCTGGGGGCATGGCTTGAGCAAGCGCCAGTCGGCTGGTTTCCTGATCCGGACGGCCTGTCGATTACCGGCAAGGAAGGTTCAAGAATCCAGTTCTTCAGCCGACAACGTGATGGGCTTTATCTGAGCACTTTGAAGTCGGGACTGGTGATTACGCTGACGCGCCATACACCGCAGCTGTGAACAACGGCACCGACTGAACCGTTGACTATAAGGTTTGATGTTGCAGTTATAAGCAACAGCTCAATGCAACGAGTGGCGTTGAACTGTTGAAAGTTGTTATTGAAGTGTAAGTGCAAGTTGCAAGAACCCGTCCGGTCTGTGCACGGATAATTAATAGAAGCGTCTCGCCAAAGAATGGCGGGGATTACATTCAGGAATAATCAATGAAGATGGCGAAGGCCCCAGCCACCGCTCCCTTATTCAAGGCTTTGGGTGACTATAAAAGCATTCTGATCAGCGTCGGGTGCTTTACCGCACTGATTAACGTGCTGATGCTGGTGCCCTCCATTTATATGCTGCAGGTCTACGACCGCGTGCTGTCTTCGCAGAACGAAACCACCCTGGCGATGTTGTCCTTGATGGTGGTCGGCTTTTTCGCCTTCATCGGCATGCTGGAAGTGGTGCGCAGCTTCATCGTAATCCGCATCGGCAGCCAACTGGAGCGCCGCTTCAACCTGCGGGTGTATCAGGCGGCGTTCGAACGCAACCTGTTCAAAGGCGAGGGTAACGCCGGGCAATCGCTGGGCGACCTGACCCACATTCGCCAATTTGTCACCGGGCCAGCCCTGTTCGCGTTTTTCGACGCGCCGTGGTTCCCGGTCTATCTGTTCGTGATTTACCTGTTCAACGTCTGGCTCGGGGTCCTCGCCACGGCGGGTGCGCTGCTGCTGATCGCGCTGGCGTGCCTCAACGAATACATGACCAAGAAGCCGCTGGGCGAAGCTGCCGGTTACTCGCAGAAGTCCAGCCAACTGGCGACCAGTCACCTGCACAACGCGGAAACCATTCAGGCCATGGGCATGCTTGGTGCGTTGCGCAAGCGCTGGTTCGGCGTGCATTCGCGCTTCCTCGGTCTGCAGAATCAGGCCAGCGATACCGGTGCGGTGATCAGCTCGATCAGCAAGACCCTGCGCCTGTGCCTGCAATCGCTGGTGCTGGGGCTCGGCGCGTTGCTGGTGATCAAGGGCGACATGACGGCCGGGATGATGATCGCCGGTTCGATCCTGATGGGCCGGGTGCTGAGCCCGATCGATCAGTTGATCGCCGTCTGGAAACAGTGGAGCGGGGCGAAGCTCGCCTACCGCCGTCTGGATGCCTTGCTGCAGGCGTTCCCGCCGAGCGACGAGGCCATGGCGTTGCCTGCGCCAAAGGGCCAGATTGCCTTTGAACAAGTCAGTGCCGGCCCACCGGGGCAACGCGCGGCGACCCTGCACATGGTCAACTTCGCGATTGGCGCGGGCGAAGTGCTGGGCGTGCTCGGTGCTTCCGGGTCCGGCAAGTCGACCCTGGCCCGAGTGCTGGTTGGCGTGTGGCCGACCCTGGGTGGCACGGTGCGCCTGGACGGTGCCGACATCCATCGCTGGAACCGCGATGAGCTCGGCCCCTATATCGGCTACCTGCCACAGGACATCGAACTGTTCAGCGGCAGCATCGCCGAAAACATTGCCCGGTTCAGTGAAGCCAACCCGGAAAAGGTCGTGGCTGCCGCGCAACAGGCTGGCGTGCACGAGATGATTCTGCGGATGCCGCAAGGTTATGACACACAGTTGGGCGAGGACGGCAGCGGTCTGTCCGGCGGCCAGAAACAACGTGTCGCATTGGCGCGCGCCCTGTATGGCGACCCGAGCCTGGTGGTGCTGGATGAGCCGAACTCCAATCTCGACACCGTCGGTGAGGCTGCGCTGGCCAGCGCCATCGCCCAGCTCAAGGCCAAGGGCACTACCGTGGTGCTGGTCACACACCGCTCTTCGGTATTGGCCCAGGCCGACAAGTTGCTGGTGCTCAACGACGGTCGTCTGCAGGCATTCGGCAACAGTCAGGACGTACTCAAGGCGCTGTCCGGCGCTCAGGAACAATCACGGGAAAAATCTGCGCAGGCACCGGGCGGGCTCAGCATGAGCCGGCAGTACCAGCCCACGACAAGGAATTCGGGTGTATGAGCAGCGCCAGCATGAACACTGAAAACGAAGCCTCCATGGAACACGCATACGTCACCGAGCGCCCGGAGCGCGATGCGAAATTCTTCGCGCGCATGGGCTGGATTCTGGCCATCGTCGGCGCCGGCAGTTTCTTCACCTGGGCCGCCCTGGCGCCGCTGGATCAAGGCATTCCGGTGCAGGGCACCGTGGTGGTGTCGGGCAAGCGCAAAGCCGTGCAGTCAATGAGTGCCGGCGTGGTCAGCCGGATTCTGGTGCGCGAAGGCGAGATCGTCAAACAGGGCCAGCCGCTGTTCCGCCTCGACCAGACCCAGGTCGCGGCCGACGTGCAGTCGCTGCAAGCCCAGTACCGCATGGCCTGGGCCAGCCTCGCACGCTGGCAGGCCGAGCGCGATAACCTCAAGCAGGTGACCTTTCCGGCAGAGTTGAGCAATGATCCGGATCCGCGTCTGGCGCTGGTTCTTGAAGGCCAGCGTCAACTGTTCAGCAGCCGCCGTGAAGCGTTTTACCGCGAGCAGGCCGGCCTGCGCGCCAGCATCGAAGGTGCCACCGCGCAACTGGCGGGCATGCGTCGCGCCCGCACCGACCTCAACGCCCAGGCCGATTCGCTGCAGCAGCAACTGAGCAACCTGCAGCCGCTAGCGGACAACGGCTACATCCCGCGCAACCGCTTGATGGAGTACCAGCGGCAGCTGTCGCAAGTGCAGCAGCAACTGGCGGAAAACACCGGTGAAAGCGGCCGGGTGGAGCAGGGCATCCTCGAATCGCGGCTGAAGCTGCAACAGCATGGCGAGGAATATCAGAAGGAAGTGCGCACGCAACTGGCCGACGCACAGCTCAAAAGCGTGACCCTGTCCGAGCAACTGACTTCCGCCGGTTTCGACCTGCAGCACAGCGAGATCCTCGCCACCGCCGATGGCGTGGCGGTCAACCTTGGCGTGCACACCGAAGGCGCCGTGGTGCGTCAAGGCGAAACCTTGCTGGAGATCGTCCCGCAAGGCACCACCCTGGAAGTCGAAGGGCACTTGCCGATCAATCTGATCGACAAGGTCGGCACGCATCTGCCGGTCGATATCCTGTTCACCGCGTTCAACCAGAGCAAGACCCCGCGCGTGCCGGGTGAGGTCAGCCTGATTTCCGCCGACCAGATGGTCGACGAGAAAACCGGCGTGCCGTACTACGTGTTGCGCAGCAGCGTCAGTGATCAGGCGATGGAAAAACTCCACGGTCTGGTGATCAAGCCCGGTATGCCGGCGGAAATGTTCGTGCGCACGGGCGAACGTTCACTGCTCAACTACCTGTTCAAACCGCTGCTCGATCGGGCCGGCTCCGCGTTGACCGAAGAATAAGGATGTTCGGCTGTATGAATAAGCTTTCGATGTTGGGGGCGGCGTTCGCGCTGCTCGCAGGAAACAGCGCACTGGCGGCCATGGGGCCATTCGAGGTCTACGAACAGGCATTGCGCAACGATCCGGTGTTCCTCGGCGCGATCAAGGAGCGCGACGCGGGCCTGGAAAACCGCATCATCGGCCGCGCCGGACTGTTACCAAGACTGGGTTACAACTACAACCGGGGTCACAACACCTCGAAGGCCACGCAACTGACCGCTCGCGGCAACCTGACCGAAGACCGCAACTACAACAGCTACGGCTCGACCCTGACCTTGCAGCAACCGTTGCTCGACTACGAAGCTTATGCGGCGTATCGCAAAGGCGTGGCGCAGGCGCTGTTCGCCGACGAGGCGTTTCGCGGCAAGAGTCAGGAGCTGCTGGTACGGGTGCTGGACAACTACACCAAGGCCTTGTTCGCCCAGGATCAGATCGACATCGCCCAGGCCAAGAAGAAGGCTTACGAGCAACAGTTCCAGCAGAACGAACACATGTTCAAGCAGGGCGAGGGCACGCGCACCGACATTCTGGAAGCCGAGTCGCGCTACGAACTGGCGACCGCCGAAGAGATCGAGGCGCGCAACGAGCAGGACGCCGCGCTGCGTGAACTGGGCGCGCTGGTTGGCGTGCAGACGGTGGATATCAGCGAGCTGGCACCACTGGATCAGAACTTCCAGACCTTCGCGTTGATGCCGGCCAACTACGACACCTGGCATGAGCTGGCGATCAGCAACAACCCCAATCTGGCGTCGCAACGGCAAGCGGTAGAAGTGGCCAAGTACGAAGTCGAGCGCAACCGCGCCGGGCACCTGCCGAAAGTCAGTGCCTATGCGTCGATCCGCAAGACTGAATCGGACAGCGGCAACACCTATAACCAGCGCTATGACACCAACACCATCGGCTTTGAAGTCAACGTTCCACTGTATGCCGGTGGCGGGGTGTCGGCCTCGACCCGCCAGGCCAGCCGCACCATGGAGCAGGCGGAATACGAACTCGACGGCAAGACCCGCGAAACCTTGATCGAACTGCGCCGCCAGTTCAGCGCCTGCCTGTCGGGCGTCAACAAATTGCGTGCCTATCAGAAGGCACTGGCGTCGGCTGAAGCGCTGGTGGTGTCAACCAAGCAAAGCATTCTTGGCGGTGAACGGACGAACCTCGATGCGCTGAACGCCGAACAGCAACTGTTTACCACCCGCCGCGATCTGGCTCAGGCGCGCTATGACTATCTGATGGCCTGGACCAAGCTGCATTACTACGCGGGGACCTTGAACGAACAGGATCTGGCGCGGGTGGATGAGGCGTTCGGACAAGGCCCGAAAACCCAGTAACACTGAAAATCCTGTAGGCGCTTTAAGCAGAGCAAAAGATCGCAGCCTGCGGCAGCTCCTACATTGAGCAAGGACTGGC
>NZ_JABULD010000060.1:0-4410 GCF_014060985.1 Pseudomonas sp. MD195_PC81_125 | reverse complement strand
TCGCGAAGGCGTCAGTTCAGCCGACATGTTTGTGGCGGATACACCGCTTTCGCGAGCAGGCTCGCTCCCACAGGGTTCAGCTCGATCATCAAGGGTCAGATCAGACCGAAAATCTGGCCACCATATTGTTCAAATCCACCGCCAGCCGCGACAACTCCTGGCTCGCCGCACTGGTCTGATTAGCCCCGGCAGAAGTCTGCGTCGCCAGATCGCGAATATTCATCAGATTGCGGTCCACCTCCCGCGCCACTGCCGCCTGCTCCTCCGAGGCACTGGCGATCACCAGGTTGCGCTCGTTGATCAAGGTGAACGCCGAGGCGATTTCTTCCAGCGCCTCACCCGCCGCCTTCGCCAGTTCCAGCGTTGAATTGGCGCGAAGGCTGCTCTGCTGCATCGAATTGACCGCCGAATCGGTACCCTGCTGGATACCGCCGATCATCTGCTCGATTTCCTGGGTCGATTGTTGGGTGCGGTGCGCCAACGCGCGCACTTCATCGGCCACCACCGCGAAGCCGCGACCGGCATCGCCGGCCCGCGCTGCCTCGATCGCAGCGTTTAGCGCGAGCAGGTTGGTCTGCTCGGCAATCGAGCGGATCACATCCAGCACCTTGCTGATGCCGTGAACCTTCTGCGCCAGATCCTCCACCTGCGTGGCATTCGACGTGACATCATCTGCCAGGGATTCGATTGACGTCACGGTCTGCCGCACCTGCTCGCGACCACGCTGGGCGATGCGATCAGACTCGCGTGACGCCTCGGACGTCGCCACCGCATTGCTCGCCACTTCCTCAACGGCAGCCGTCATCTGATTGACCGCCGTGGCGGCCTGTTCAATCTCCAGGCTCTGCTGGTGCAGCCCACGTGTGGCGTCTTCGGTGACGCAACTCAGCTCCTCCGAAGCCGAAGCCAACTGACTGGACGACTCGGAAATCTGCCGGATGGTGTCGCGCAGGTTGTGCTGCATGCTTTTCAGCGCCTGCAGCAGCCGCGCCGGTTCGTCCTTGCCGGAGATATTGATATCGCCCGTCAGATCGCCACCGGCCACCACTTCCGCCACGCCCAGCGACTGCGTCAGAGGCAACACGATGCTGCGGGTCAGCAACAGCGCCAGACCGATGGTGATCAGTGCAGTGATGCCGATCATCACCCCGACCCACACCCGCGAATTGATGAAGACCAGGCGCGCCGCTTCGGTGGCAAGGTTGGCGTTGTGCTTGTTCAGCTCGACCAACTCTTTCAGAGTGACCGCCATGTCGTCGGCCAACGGGCTCATCTCACCGTTGAGAATCGCCGCCGCCTCCTCCACCCGATTCTGCGCGGACAACTGCATGACTTGCGCCTGAAACTCCAGATACTGGTGCTCGGCGATCTTGAAGCGGTCGAACAACTTGCGCTCTTCGGGCAGCACGATCAACACGTCATAGCGTTGCTGGGCTTCGCTCAACACGCCGCGCAGGTCATTGAGCTTGGCGACATTCTGCGCCAGCGCCTGCGGATCCCGATTGAGCAACAGACGCATGGTCAGCGCACGCAGGCGCAGCATGTCCTGACTCATCTCGCCAACCGCCATCACACTCGGCAGCCAGTTGTTGTCGACCTCATCCGACTGGGCGCGCATGTTCGCCATTTGCAGCAAGGCGAACGCCCCCAAGGCAAACACCATCAAGGCCAACACACCAAAACCCAGGCCGGCACGCGGCGCGATATTGAGACTACGGATGCTCATTACTCTGGTTCCTTCCAAAAGCGCTGCATCAACCCTGCAGCTGGTTGCTCTAGAAGGTATCGGCCCCGCGCAAATTTGCGTAAGACCAAAAGGTGATATCAAAAGGCCTTGATACTTCGAACCCTCGGCATTAACGATTCAGCGCGGTTTACCGGACTTTGCTGCTGTTCGAGGCAATATCGCCAGGAAGTTATCCCGGGCGACTTTACGCGCCACGTCTTCGGGCAAGGCATCAAGGAACGGCGTGAAACTGCGCATTTCCTCACCGAGCTTGTTGAATCGGCCTACAACATCCGAACCCAGCATGAAGCGCTCAGGGTATTTCTCCACCAATGCCAGCCATTGCGCACGCGGCTTGCCCTGCTCATCCAGCAGATACGGCGTGAGCATGCTCCACGACAGATCGATGAACAGATTCGGGTAAGCCTCCAACATCCGGCTGACGGTGGGCAGAAGGAATTCCAGCGGCGTCTGGTGCCGATGGATCTCCGCACTGGTGCCGGCGTGCGCCCAGATGAACCGGGTGTGCGGGTGATTTCGCAGCGGTTCTTCGACTTCTTTCAGGTACAGCGGATTTTTCTCACGCTTGGAGGTGATGTTGGAATGCAGCATCACCGGCAGATCGTTTTCGGCGGCCAGGTGATATATCCGCTTCATCGCTTCATTATTGGCCCGAGGGGTATCGCCAGCGGTCAGTGCCGTCAGGTCATCATGGCGGGTGAACACTTCGCCGATGCCCTGCCACAGCCCCGGATACAGATCGAGCAGGCGCTGGATGTGTGCGGCGGAGTTCTTGTCGTTAGGGTTGAAGCCCGAGAGGAATGGGTGAAAGTGCAGACGCTGCTCCGGCGTCAGTTTCTGCACGGCATCGGCAACGATCATGTCGGTGGCGCTGTACCAGTAGGCGTCGGCGTCATCACCGGCGTAATAGCGCGGACGTTTGGGTTCGTCTTCATGCCATTTCTTCGCCACGGGAATGCCGGAAATCATCACATGGTCGATGGAATTGTCCTGCATGGCCGTGAGCAATTTCGCCATGCCGGCGGTCTCCTGGAAAAAAATCCACGTAGTGCAGGTGCGCATCGCTGTAAGTGTAATCACGGGCGCTGGCGCTACCGGCACATACCAGCAGGCAGGCAAGACTCAAACGAAACAAGGACACAAGTAATCTCCGACAGGTAGGCATAGCCTAGACCCTGAGCCGAACACAAGGGTTCATCCTGCAGGAAAGTGGAACGCGCCTCCGTAGGAATGCTCTATAACTGCAAGGTCTTTTTTGATCGAACGACTTTTTCCTACTGCCAGTGAGGTTGCCATGACTGTTACCGTCAATACCGTCTCCGCCGAAGGTTTTCGTCACACCGTACAGATCGATGACCACGAATTGTTTGCCGACGTGCCGAAGTCTGCCGGCGGCGAAGGCTCGGCACCCGAGCCACACGACTACTTCGACGCCGCGCTCGGTGCCTGCAAGGCCCTGACCCTGAAAATGTACGCGAAGAAGAAAGACATCCCACTGACCGGCGTCGGCGTTGAGGTCAAGCGCGACAACAGCGAAGAGCAGAAAGGCAAATACGCCCTGCATGTGACGCTTACCCTCAAGGGCGTCCTCACCGATGCCCAGCGTGAAGAACTGCTGCGCGTCGCCGATCGCTGCCCGATTCACAAACTGATGACCACCAGCGACGTCAGCATCGAAACCCACGCTCCACAAGGCTTCGACAGCCAGTAATCACCCTCTTGCCAGCGGCGGGTTATGCTTCTGGCATCACCCGCTCAGCCTGGAATGCACCATGGATACGCAACCACTGATCATCCGCCCGCGCGCCGAAGACGTCGAAGGCCAGCCGATCCTGCGCCCGCTGCCGTCAGCCAAATGCCGCAGCGTCGGGCCATTTGTATTTTTCGACCACATGCTCGAGACGGTTTATCCGACGGGCAAAGGCATGAACATCCGACAGCATCCGCACATTGGTCTGTCGACCCTGACCTACCTCTTCGAAGGGCAGATCCAGCACAAGGACAGCCTTGGCTCCGATCAAGTGGTCAGCGCCGGCGATGTCAGCTGGATGACCGCCGGCAGTGCGATTGCCCATGTCGAGCGCACGCCCGAGCCGTTGTGGGCGCAAAGCTTCACGATGCACGGCTTGCAGATCTGGCTGGCTTCGCCCAAGGATCATGAGCAAGGCCCTGGGTATTACAGCCATCACCCGGCCGCAACCCTGCCGGTCAGCGACAACCTTGGCGTGCAGATTCGGATGATTGCCGGGTCAGGCTTTTGCCTGGAATCACCGGTACCGGTGCTTTCTCCTACGCTGTATGCCGAAATAAAAATGCAGACCGCGACCACACTGCTGATCCCGACCGAGCACGAAGAACGCGCGGTGTATGTGCTGAGTGGCGATGCGCAGTTGAATGGCGAGCCCCTCGAACCCCACGCACTGGCGGTGTTGCCGGGCGGGGAAGCGATGAGTCTGTTTGCCGAAAGCGATGTGCACGCGGTGGTGTTTGGCGGCGCCGCACTGGACGGGCCACGGCGGATCAACTGGAATTTTGTCGCGAGCGATCCGGCGGCGATCGATGAGGCGCGACGCAAATGGGCGGCCGGGGATTGGCCGACGGTACCGGGGGAAGTTGAGCGGATTGAATTGCCGGCGGGCCGGTAAAGCAAAAGATCGCAGCCT
>NZ_JABULD010000836.1:0-657 GCF_014060985.1 Pseudomonas sp. MD195_PC81_125 | reverse complement strand
GCCGGCTCGATGAAGCCCTCGCGTAACGTTCGGATAGATCAACAGATCCAGGTCGGCCTTGTCGATATTGGCCTGGGCGAGCGCGGAGTTGAATGCTGTCTCCATCAGTTCCATCGGCGTCTCGTCGGCGCCCAGCCAGTGCCGCGTGCCGCTGCCGCTTTTTTCAAGCAACTTGCTGATGGTCTTCAAGGTTTTTGGCAAGTCTTCCTGGAACGTATCCTTAGAGTGTTCCTCGACCAGGTTTATAACGTCTTGATTGCTGATAATGCGTGACGGGAGAATCCCGGACAGCCCAACTATTTTCATATGACTTCCTTGTTTAAAGTATGCATCCGTGGGCAATGACTGCGGATGAGCAAACCCTTACTCATCCCTGTAAGGAGCCACTGGCGGCAATACTTTTAGCACAAAGAAAATGCGGATCAAGAAAGTTGTTGGTTATTTTCCTTAATCGAATTGAATCATGATCTGAGTCAATTTAACGCGTCATTCCTTATAAACGAGCGCATCCACCACAACCCCGAACGCGGACGAATGTTCACGACGATTCGGGTAGTAAAGGTGGTAACCGGCAAACGGTTGGCACCAATCCTCAAGTACGCGCACCAGTGTGCTGTTGGCCAACTGGCTGATGACCATGTCTTCCGGCAGAAAACG
>NZ_JABULD010000835.1:0-682 GCF_014060985.1 Pseudomonas sp. MD195_PC81_125 | reverse complement strand
GATACGGTTGATGGTCGGACCGAAACCGATCGACACCACATCGTTGAACTTGTAGCTGACAGTTGGCTGGAAAGTGATGACTTGTACTTCGGACTTGCTGCCGAAGTAACGGCCGCCAAAGCCTTTTTCATAGTCGGTAATCAGGCCGAACGGCACATAAACGCCGAGGCCGAATGCCCAATGCTCGTCGATCGGTTTGACGTAGAAGCCCATAGGTACGGAGGTGAAGGGCACCATGTCGCCTTTGTTGCTGCCGCCGTTAGGGCTGGAGCTGGCGTCGCTGATATCGGTCTTGGCATCGAGGAATGCAACACCGCCGGTGACTTGTTCACGCGTGAGGCGCGACATGCCGGCAGGGTTGCCATAAACAGTGCTTGCGTCGTCGGCAGAAGAGGATCGCCCAGCGTAACCAGTACCCATCCCGCTGATGCTGTGTTCGTTGATGGCAAAGCCAGCTGCGAAGATCTGGGTGGATGCCATGGTAACGGCGAGGCTAAGGGTGGTTTTGAGCATGACTTTTTTCATTATTAGAACTCCTGGTGATCACCGGGGCGAAAATTACCAACATTTTCGTTCCAGCGCTATAGTCCCTATGCCTTGAGTTAGAGCGGTTTTGTAGGACAATCCGACCAGATTCGCGACCTGTTGAGCGATCTTTCAAAACTCGCCAGTCAACAAGCGA
>NZ_JABULD010000300.1:0-10213 GCF_014060985.1 Pseudomonas sp. MD195_PC81_125 | reverse complement strand
CGAAGGCTGCGATCTTTTGATCTTGAATTCAGAACAATTTCAAAGGTTCTTCGTTGAGCGCCGACAGTTGCTCCCGCAGCGCCAACACCTGATCGCCCCAATACCGTTCGGTGCCGAACCAAGGAAAGCTGTGCGGAAACGCCGGGTCGTCCCAGCGCCGCGCCAGCCACGCGCTGTAGTGCATCAGCCGCAGGGCGCGCAGCGGTTCGATCAGCGCCAGTTCGCGCGGATCGAAGTCGTGGAATTCGTTGTAGCCATCCATCAGTTCCGAGAGCTGGCCGAGGCATTCCTGACGATCACCCGCCAGCATCATCCAGATGTCCTGCACGGCCGGGCCCATGCGGCAGTCGTCGAGGTCGACGATGTGGAACATTTCATCGCGGCACATCATGTTGCCGGGGTGGCAGTCGCCGTGCATGCGGATGTTCTGGTGCGGCGTGGCGGCGTAGACGTCTTCGACACGCTTGAGCAAGTCGCGGGCCACAGACTCGTAGGCTGGCAGGAGGCTCTTGGGGATGAAGTTGCCTTCAAGCAATGTTGCCAGCGAGGCGTGGCCGAAATTCTGCACGGCGAGGGCTTCGCGGTGTTCGAACGGCTTGGTGGCGCCGACCGCATGAATGCGCCCGAGCAACTGGCCGAGGCGATACAACTGATCGAGATTGCCCGGCTCCGGCGCACGGCCGCCGCGACGGGGGAACAGGGTGAAACGGAAACCGGCATGCTCGTGCAGGGTTTCGCCATTGTGGATCAACGGCGCCACCACCGGAATTTCAACGTCGGCCAGTTCGAAGGTGAATTGGTGTTCTTCGAGGATGGCGTCATTGGTCCAGCGCTGCGGGCGATAGAACTTGGCGATCAGCGGTTCGGAGTCTTCGATGCCGACCTGATAGACGCGGTTTTCGTAGCTGTTGAGCGCGAGAATGCGCGCATCGCTGAGGAAACCGATGCTTTCGACGGCATCGAGCACGAGATCGGGTGTAAGGGTTTCAAACGGGTGGGCCATGCTGACTCCTGCGCGCAGCAGGCTGCCGCGTCCGGCCCAGCATGGTAGCGCAGATGGCAGGGGGGGAGTGGGTTGGTGTCTGGGAGGACGCTATCGCTGGCAAGCCAGCTCTCACAAAGTCTTGCACTATTTTCAAATCAGCGCAGAACCTGTGGGAGCTGGCTTGCCAGCGATTAGGGCCTGTCAGGCGCCGACGATTCCACCGTCCTCACGGGTAATCGCCATCACCGACGAGCGCGGCTTGCCGTTCGGCAAATGCTCAGGGAAGGTCGAACCACCGTTCTCGCCCGGGTGCTGAATCCCGACAAACAAGGTCTTCTGGTCCGGCGAGAAGCTGATCCCGGTAACTTCGCAACCAATCGGCCCGACCATGAAGCGGCGAATCTCGCCGGTCTTGGGGTCGGCACAGAGCATCTGGTTGTTGCCCATCCCGGCAAAGTCGCCGGCATTGCTCGAGTCGCCGTCAGTCAGAATCCACAGCCGCCCGGCCTTGTCGAAGCCCAGCCCGTCCGGGCTGTTGAACATGTTCTGCGGGGTGATGTTCGACGAACCGCCCTTCGGCGTACCGGCATGGACGCCTGGATTGCCGGCGACCACAAACAGATCCCAGGCGAAGGTCTTCGAGGCGTGATCGTCGCGGTCGGTGCGCCAGCGCAGGATCTGACCGTAGACGTTCTTCGCGCGCGGGTTCGGCCCGCCCACCGGCTGCCCGTCTTCGCCGCGTTTGGCGTTGTTGGTCAGGGTGCAATAGACCTGGCCGTCCTTCGGGCTGACGACGATCCATTCCGGGCGGTCCATGCGCGTGGCGCCGACCACGCTGGCGGCGAGGCGAGCGTGGATCAGCACTTCGGCCTGATCGGCGAAACCGCTGCTGGCATCGATGCCGTTCTTGCCATGGGTCAGTTCGATCCACTGGCCCTGGCCTTTCGGATGATCCGGGTTGCCGTCACCGGCATCGAATTTCGCCACGTACAAAGTGCCGTGGTCGAGGATGTTGCGGTTGGCCTTGGCGTTGCGGTGGTTGATGCGATCGCGGCTGACGAATTTGTAGATGAACTCGCCCCGTTCGTCGTCGCCCATGTACACCACGGCGCGGCCGTCGTCGGTCTCGGCCAGTGCGGCGTTTTCATGTTTGAAGCGACCCAGCGCGGTACGTTTGACCGGGGTCGATTGCGGATCGAACGGATCAATCTCGACCACCCAGCCGTGACGGTTGAGCTCGTTGGGGTTCTTGGCCATGTCGAAGCGTGGATCGAACGGATGCCAGTTGATCTCGCGGCTGGCCACTGACACACCGTAACGCTTCTGCGCCGGGTCGAACTGCTGCTGGGCGTTGCTGCTGCCAAAGCAGTCGGTGAAGTTTTTCTTCGCAAGTCAGATAGGTGCCCCACGGTGTCTTGCCGTTGGCGCAGTTCTGGAAGGTGCCGAGGACTCTCTTGCCGTGCTTGTCGGCGGCCGTCTTCATCAGCTCGTGACCGGCGGCCGGGCCGCTGATGCGCAGCGGCGAGTTGCCGTGGATGCGCCGGTTGTAGCGCGAGCCCTGGACGAACTGCCATTGGCCGTTCTTGCGCTGCACTTCGATCACCGACACACCTTCGCAGGCCAGTGCCTTGCGCACGTCTTCGGCCGATTGCGGCATGCCGCCGTGCGGGTAGAGGTAGCGGTAGTTGGTGTATTCGTTGTTGATCGCCATCAACGCGCGGTTTCTGTCGTCGGGGAATTCGAACAGGCTCATGCCGTCGTTGTTGTCGCCGAATTGCACTTCCTGTGCGGCGGCGGTGCCATTGCCGCTCGGGTCGAACGCCGGGCCGTTCTTGTGCAATGGCTGACCCCAACTGATCAGCACCGAGGACTTGTAGCCCTTGGGCAGGCTGATGACGTCTGTAGTGGCGGCGGGAATGCTCTCGAAACCGAGCAGGCGGCTGTTGCCGGCGCTGATGCCGGTGGCCAGCGCGCTGCGGCTGAGCAGGTTGCCGCCGAGAAACATGGCGGCGCCGCACAGCGCGCCGGCGCTGATGAAACCGCGACGGCTGAGGCCGACCATTTTTTCCAGGTCTGTCGATTGGTTTTCTTCTAATAGGCTCACATCAGGCTCCCTGCTTGGTTTTGGCAGCCACCTTAATGAGCGTCGATTACGCTTTCGTTGCAGCGTCTGATTACAGCGGCGTACCGATCAGTACATTGGACGGCGAAAACTGCACCTGCACCGGTTGCCCGACACTCAGCCCGCGGGTGCGAAGCTGCAGCGGCTCAGCCAGAGCGCAGAGCGTCTGGCCGTTGGGCAAAGCGATGCGCACTTCGCTGGGGCCGTCCTCGGCATCGAGAATGGCTTCGAGCGTGCCGCTCAGTAGATTGTGTCCAGATGTTGCCGCTTGATCCGCCGCCAGCAGTTCAAGCCAGCCGGCCTTGATCAATGCCACTACTTCAGTGCCCGGTTGCAGTTCCAGGTGCACGGTGCTGTCGTGGGTGATCTGTGCGTTGATCCACAAACCTTCAGCCAGTTCGAGGCGGATCAAGTCATTGCGGCCCTGACCTTCGATGCTCACGACTTTGCCGTGCAGTTGATTGCGGGCGCTGGTTCTGAGCATCAATCGCCCGAGCAGATCCAGATCACTGGCGTCTTCAGCGGCTTCCAGTACCTGTGCCTGCAAGGCCTGCAGCTTTTGATAAAGGCGCAACACCCGCTCGCCTTCGCTGGACAATCTGGCGCCACCGCCGCCCTTGCCGCCGACCGCACGTTCCACCAGTGGCTTCTGCGCCAGGTTGTTCAACTCATCGATCGCATCCCAAGCGGCCTTGTAACTCAGCCCGGCGCTTTTTGCGGCGCGGGTGATCGAGCCCTGTTCGGCAATGTGTTGCAGCAGGGCGATGCGCTGCGGACGGCGGACGATGTGCTGGGATAACAGAGACGGCATGGACATGGAGGGGGGCTTTTCACGATGGCGGTGGAAAGTGAAGTTGGCGGCTTGAGCCACAAGAGTCAAGCCACACACTGTCCTCCCACAATGGGATTGTGCTGACTTTCAATTCCCCGGTTTTGGCGTGCGCGCCAGGCAATACACGTCAACCCGCGCTGCGCCTGCATTTTTTAGCAGTCGCGCCAATGCCTGGGCCGTGGCGCCGGTGGTCAGCACGTCATCGATCAATGCGAAGTGCCGACCTTTCACATCGGTGTCAGGGTTCAGCGCGAAGGCATGACGCAAATTGCGCTTGCGCGTCTTGGCGTCGAGATCCTGCTGGGCGCTGGTGTCGTGGACCCGCCGTAGCGCCTGTTCCTCAAAAGGCAGATTCAGCTGTTGGCTAAACCATCGCCCGAGCATCGCGGCTTGATTGAACCCGCGTTGGCGCAGACGTTTGCTCGCCAGTGGCACCGGCAACAACACATCGGGTCGCGGCAAACCTTCATCGAAGCGATGTTGCAGGTATTGTCCGGCAACGTCGGCAAGCAGGTGACCAAACGGCCATTTCGCCTTGTGTTTAAAGCGTGTAATCAGACTGTCCACCGGGAAGTCATAGCGCCACGGCACGACCACCTGTTCGAACGCCGGCGGCTCTAGCAGGCACTCGCTGCAGGTCTGACCGACAGCCGGCATCGGCAAAGCGCACGTCTGGCACTGGTCGCCGAGCCAGGGCAGCTCGGTTTCGCAGGCGACGCACATTGGCAATTCTGCTTCTGCGGGCTCATCGCACAGCAAGCAGGTCTGTACGTTTTTTAAACAGATGTAAACCTGTTGTGCGTATCGTGGTTGACAGCGCATGACTCTTCCTTAAATATGCCGAACATCCGTGTCGCGCCTGTGGGTATTCCGTTCCCGCAGCCGCCAGCCAAGCATAACCAAGGAACCGCCCATGAGCGCCAGCACCTCTGCCACCCTGCGTCACGACTGGTCTTTAGCCGAAGTCAAAGCGCTCTTCGTACAGCCATTCAACGACTTGCTGTTCCAGGCGCAGACGGTGCACCGCGCACATTTCAACGCCAACCGGGTGCAGGTTTCGACCCTGCTGTCGATCAAGACCGGTGCCTGCCCGGAAGACTGCAAGTACTGCCCGCAGTCCGGTCACTACAACACCGGCCTGGAAAAAGAAAAGCTGATGGAGGTGCAGAAAGTTCTCGAAGAGGCTGCCCGCGCCAAAGCCATCGGCTCCACGCGTTTCTGCATGGGCGCGGCGTGGAAGCACCCGTCGGCCAAAGACATGCCGTACGTGCTGAAAATGGTTGAAGGCGTAAAAGCCATGGGGCTGGAAACCTGCATGACCCTCGGGCGTCTCGATCAGGAGCAGACCGAGGCGCTGGCCAAGGCTGGCCTGGATTACTACAACCACAACCTCGACACCTCGCCGGAGTTCTACGGCAGTATCATCACCACCCGCACTTACAGCGAGCGCCTGCAGACCCTGGCCTACGTGCGTGAGTCGGGGATGAAGATCTGCTCCGGCGGCATCCTCGGCATGGGCGAGTCGCTGGACGACCGCGCCAACCTGCTGATCCAGTTGGCTAACCTGCCGGAGCATCCGGAGTCGGTGCCGATCAACATGCTGGTGAAAGTGGCCGGTACGCCGCTGGAAAACGCCGACGACGTCGATCCGTTCGATTTCATCCGCATGCTCGCCGTGGCGCGCATCCTCATGCCGCAATCCCACGTGCGCCTGTCCGCCGGCCGCGAAGCGATGAACGAGCAGATGCAGGCGTTGGCATTCTTTGCCGGTGCCAACTCGATTTTTTTACGGCGACAAACTGCTGACCACTGCCAACCCGCAGGCCGACAAGGACATGCAGCTGTTCGCGCGTCTGGGTATTCAGCCAGAAGCCCGTGAAGAGCATGCCGATGAGGTGCATCAGGCCGCGATCGAGCAGGCGCTGGTGGAGCAGAAGAGCAGCGAGCAGTTCTATAACGCTGCGGTCTGATCTTCGCTTGAAATGCAAAACCCTGTAGGAGCTGCCGCAGGCTGCGATCTTTTGATGTTGTTTTTTAAAAGACAAGCTCAAAAGATCGCAGCCTTCGGCAGCTCCTACACAGTCATTTTTCAGATGTGAGGCCTGCATGTCTTTCGATCTCGCCGCACGCCTTGCTGCCCGCCGTGCTCAAAATCTCTATCGCCAGCGTCCGTTGCTCGAGTCCCCGCAGGGGCCTGAAGTGGTGGTCGACGGGCAGCCGTTGCTGGCGTTCTGCAATAACGACTACCTCGGCCTGGCCAATCACCCGCAGGTGATCGAAGCCTGGCGCGCGGGTGCCGAGCGCTGGGGCGTGGGTGGCGGAGCGTCACATCTGGTGATCGGCCACAGCGGCCCGCATCATGCACTGGAAGAAGCGCTGGCTGACCTCACCGGCCGGCCGCGTGCGTTGCTGTTCACCACTGGCTACATGGCCAACCTCGGTGCGGTCACGGCACTGGTGGGGCAGGGCGATACGGTGTTGGAAGACCGCCTCAATCATGCCTCGTTGCTGGATGCCGGTCTGTTGTCCGGCGCGCGTTTCAATCGTTATCTGCACAACGACGCCGGCAGTCTGGCCACGCGTCTGGAGAAAGCCACGGGCAACACGCTGGTGGTCACCGATGGCGTGTTCAGCATGGACGGCGACATCGCCGATCTGCCCGCGCTGGCCCGGGAAGCCAAGGCCAAGGGCGCGTGGCTGATGGTCGATGATGCCCATGGCTTCGGCCCGCTCGGCGTCAATGGTGGCGGAATCGTCGAGCATTTCGGCCTGAGTCAGGACGATGTGCCGGTGCTGGTCGGCACCCTCGGCAAGGCGTTCGGCACGGCGGGTGCTTTTGTCGTCGGCAGTGAGGAGCTGATCGAAAGCCTGATCCAGTTCGCCCGGCCCTACATCTACACCACCAGCCAGCCACCGGCGCTGGCCTGCGCAACGCTGAAAAGTCTGGAACTACTGCGCACGGAACACTGGCGTCGTGAACATCTGCAGACGCTGATCCGCCAGTTCCGCCACGGCGCCGAGCAGATCGGTCTGCAATTGATGGACAGCTTCACCCCGATCCAGCCGATCCTGATCGGCGATGCCGGTCGCGCCGTGCGCCTGTCGCAGATGCTGCGCGAGCGCGGCTTGATGGTCACGGCAATCCGTCCGCCGACTGTCCCGGCGGGCAGCGCACGCCTGCGCGTGACCCTGACCGCTGCCCACAGCGAGGCGCAGGTGCAGCTATTGTTGGAAGGACTGGCCGATTGCTTTGCCCAACTGCCGCCGGAGCCAAGCCATGCGTGATCGTCTGATTCTGCTGCCGGGCTGGGGCCTTGGTATTTCGCCGCTGGAGCCTTTGACCGCAGCGTTACAGGGACTCGACGAGCATCTGTATGTCGAGATCGAGCCGTTGCCCGAGCTTGATTCGAGCGACTTGCAGGAGTGGCTCGACGATCTCGATGAACGTATTCCTCAGGATGTGTGGCTGGGCGGCTGGTCGCTGGGCGGCATGCTTGCCTCCGAATTGGCGGCACGGCGCGGCGAGCGTTGCTGCGGTCTGCTGACGCTGGCGAGCAATCCTTCTTTCATGGCTCACGAGCATTGGCCGAGTGCGATGCCGGGCGAGACGTTCGATGCATTTCTTGCCGGCTGCCAGTCCGATCCACGGCTGACCCTCAAACGGTTCTCGTTGTTGTGTGCTCAGGGCGCGCAAGAGCCGCGCGGTTTGTCGCGGCTGATGCTGGGCGGCGCGCCAAATACGGCCCCCGAAACCTTGTTGGCCGGGCTGGAGCTGCTCGCCCAACTGGATACCCGGGAAGCGTTGCAGGCGTTTCGCGGCCCGCAGTTGCACCTGTTCGCCGGGCAGGACGGCCTGGTGCCGGCGGAAGCGGCGGGGGCGTTGTTCGCCCTGTTGCCGGATATCGAAATTGGTCTGATCGAACAGGCCAGTCATGCGTTTCTTCTGGAAGACCCCCATGGCGTGGCGGGTGCGATCCAGGCTTTTCTACACGAGTGCGGTGATGACTGATTTGTCTCTAGTTGCGCTGCCCGGCGGCTTGCCCGACAAGCGCCAGGTCGCGGCCTCTTTCTCCCGTGCGGCGGCCAGCTACGACAGTGTTGCCGAATTGCAGCGTGACGTCGGCTCACAGTTGCTGCAGCGGTTGCCGGAAGATTTTCTGCCGTCACGCTGGCTGGATCTTGGCTGTGGCACCGGCTATTTCACTCGCGCCTTGGCCGAGCGATATGTCGAGGGGCAGGGGCTGGCACTGGATATCGCCGAGGGCATGCTCAATCACGCACGGCCACTAGGCGGCGCGCAACATTTCATCGCGGGTGATGCGGAGCGTCTGCCATTGCAGGATTCGACCTGCGAGCTGATCTTCTCCAGCCTCGCGGTGCAGTGGTGTGCGGATTTCGAATCGGTGCTCAGCGAAGCTTTTCGTGTGCTCAAGCCGGGCGGGATTTTCGCGTTTGCTAGTCTTTGTGTCGGGACGTTGTACGAATTGCGCGACAGTTGGCGGCAGGTCGATGGGCTGGTGCACGTCAACCGCTTCCGTGAATTCGTCCGGTATGAGCAGTTGTGTGCCGCCAGCGGCTTGCGTACGGTGAGTCTGCAGAACCAGGCGCATGTGCTGCACTACCCGGATGTGCGCAGCCTGACCCACGAACTCAAGGCGCTCGGTGCGCACAATCTGAACCCCGGGCGGCCGGGCGGTTTGACCGGGCGGGCGCGGATCCTCGGCCTGATCGAGGCGTACGAACAGTTCCGTCAGCCGCAGGGATTGCCAGCGACTTACCAGGTGGTTTACGCGGTGTTGGAGAAACCCTTATGAGCGCAGCCTATTTCATTACCGGGACTGACACCGATGTCGGCAAGACCACCGTCGCTGCCGGGTTACTGCATGCTGCGCGCTTGGCGGGGCTGAGTACGGCGGCGGGCAAACCGGTGGCTTCGGGGTGCGAGGTAACCGCCAAGGGTTTGCGTAATGCTGACGCGCTGGCGTTGTTGGCTGAATGTTCGGTGCCGCTGACTTATCAACAGGTCAATCCGGTGGCGTTCGAGCCGGCCATCGCGCCGCATCTGGCGGCGCGCGAGGCGGGTGTCGCGCTGACCGTGCAATCGCTGTTGGCGCCGATGCGCGAAATTCTGGCGCTGAATGCCGATTTCACCTTGATTGAAGGGGCCGGTGGCTGGCGGGTACCGTTGGCGGATCAGGACAATCTGTCGGACTTGGCTATCGCGCTGAAGCTGCCGGTGATTCTGGTGGTGGGCGTGCGCCTGGGCTGTATCAGTCATGCCTTGCTGACGGCCGAGGCAATTGCCCGCGATGGTCTGCAACTGGCCGGTTGGGTAGCGAATATCATCGATCCGAAGACGTCGCGGCTGGAAGAGAATCTGGCGACGCTGGCCGAACGGCTGCCGGCGCCGTGTCTGGGGCGCGTGCCGAAACTCAAGGCACTCAGTGCCGAAGCGGTGGCTGCCCACTTGCAGCTCGATCTGCTGGACTAATGCTTTTGCTATGACAGGGCACTGTGCCATCAGTATTTTTGACGGGTGTTTTTCTGACGCCTCTGCTTCAATGGCAACCATTGATCCTTCCCAAGGATGAGAACTCCCATGGAAATCACCGGTAACACAGCTTTTTATGCGGGTTTGAGCACCATTCAAACCGGGCAGAATCGTGTCGATCAGGCCGCCAGCCAGATCGCCAATAATACGATCGAGCGTTCGGTTACCAGCCAGTCTTCCGAGGCGCAGATTGATCGCCTGCGCGGTATCGACCGCAGCCAGCAAATGGATCCGGGCAGCGCCATGGCCGAAATGGCTCAAGGCAAGTTTCAGGTGGAGCTGGGCACCAAGGTCGCCAAGGCTTCTGATGAAATGCTCGGGACGATCATTGATACGTTTGCCTGATTTATCACATTCATCGTTTGCCGAACGCCGCGCTTTGTCGCGGCGTTTTTCGTTGTAAGTCCTTCTCCCTCAACTAATCTTTTTTCATTACCCGTGGCGCTTTGCAGCCCATGGCCGTTAGCTGTGTCCGGCGTTTGAAAAAAGTCATGACGAACGGCAAAAGATCGACGCTTGACAAGATTTCGGCGTAAACGTATGTTTCAAACAACTGTTTGACCGTCACAACAAATCAACGCGGTCGTTCATTCCCGGTTACATCAGCAGAGGTTTATCGCTATGCCTGACTACAAGGCCCCCTTGCGTGATATTCGCTTCGTTCGTGACGAACTGCTCGGCTACGAAGCGCACTATCAGAGCCTTCCAGCTTGCTCCGAAGCA
>NZ_JABULD010000834.1:0-500 GCF_014060985.1 Pseudomonas sp. MD195_PC81_125 | reverse complement strand
ACGTATTGTCTGGCGGACCAACTCATTGCGTTCTCCTGTCGTGACATTCCAGCGGTTCGTCACCATACAGGCAGTGCTGCGGACAGTTCCAGGGAGGCCTATTGCCAAGAGTGTCTGGTTGCTCGCAATGATTGGCAGGTTTCAATTGTAAGTAGAATTTTCATCGCATCCCGGGTGTCTGAATTTCATGCTCTCACAATAAGGAACATCGCAATGAAATTCGCCAAAATCTCCCAGACCCTGGCCCTTTGGGCCGGCAGCCCGAAAACGTTCATGGGCGCGTTGATCCTGATTTTTCTGTGGGGGTTGAGCGGGCCGATTTTTGATTTCAATGACACCTGGCAACTGATCATCAACACCTCGACCACGATCATCACCTTTCTGATGGTGTTCCTGATCCAGAACACGCAGAACCGTGATACCGACATCCTGCATCTGAAGCTTGATGAGTTATTGCGGGTGAACAAGGAGGCGCAGAACGCGATGCTCGGGTTGGAATC
>NZ_JABULD010000833.1:0-533 GCF_014060985.1 Pseudomonas sp. MD195_PC81_125 | reverse complement strand
AGCATAGCGAACGCTTTCAAATGGTCGACGAAACCACCGGCGAAAACCATGACTGTTAATTTTCACAAGCGCGTGGGTCTCATAGCGGCCTTTTTGCTGGTTTTTAGTGCGATGGGTCTCTATCTGCACACAAGGGAAGATGCAATGAGCGAGAAAGTGATGATGTACTACGGCGACTGGAGTCCGGAAGAAAACCGTTTTGATGCAACAAAATGGTTTCGTACCGATATGTACCGCAGTGATGTTGTCGATGGAAAAAAAAGCGCTGTAACCATGCTGCGTAACAGACCATTACCTTTTAAGCCAAGCGACAACGATGAGTTGGTAGCTGGCGCCATTGTGGCCCTCGAGGCGGCGTATCCGCCGGTCAATGGTGACTTGCTTGGCAAGGAATGGCCGATGCTGATTCCACGTATCCGCTACCGTTACAGCGCTTTCGAAGCGCCGGATCAGCCGCAGGATTATTACAACATTTATCTGAAGTACCAGGGTGAGCGGTATGTCATCACTTTCGCCCGGGATGCGCAAACCGG
>NZ_JABULD010000054.1:0-14028 GCF_014060985.1 Pseudomonas sp. MD195_PC81_125 | reverse complement strand
GTGAGAATTCTCTGGTGGGCGACCCGTGTTCATGGGCGCCGTTTGGGTATCAGGCGCGCCAGTGGCTAAACCAATACCCAAAATAAAAGCTGGCAGGAGCACAAGCGTCATTCACCCGCGCAGCCGCAACCGAGCGCAAGGCGCTGGCGGAACAAAGCTGTGAGAGGGCATTGAGCATGGTTTGTCTCCAATGGATGCGCCGAGCTTACTCGAGGCCCATGCGCCTGAGCAATCAGAAATTGCTATCGCGCCTACATGACATTTCCTATTGCTTGAGTGCCGCAGGCGTTGTGACACACTGCGTATTTGGCACAATCCCAAGGATGAATAATGTCAACGTTCACCATCGCTGCAGCTCAATCGTTCTCCGTTGCCGGTGATCTGGCGGCGAACATCGCCCGTCATTTGCGCTTCATGGCCGTGGCAGCGGAGCAGGGCGTCGAGTTGCTGGTGTTTCCGGAGCTGTCGCTGACAGGTTACGAAGGCCAGATGGCTGCAGACATGGCAATTGATCCGCAGGATTCGGTGCTGCAACCCTTGCGCGATTGCGCGCGCGAGCTGGGTCTCATAGCGGTGGTCGGGATGCCGATTCGCCTGAAGGGTAGCTCCAAGGTATGGATCGGCGCGCTGACGTTAGGCAGGGATGGTTCTCTCGAGGTGTACAGCAAACAACATCTGCACAGTGGCGAAGAGCTGTTCTATGCCACAGGTGCTGGTGGTTCGTCCTTGCGCATAGGCGGCGATACCGTCGCGCTGGCGGTCTGCGCTGATTTTTCCCACGCCAGCCACGCGGCAGCGGCTGCCGTTGCTGGCGCCGACCTGTACGCAGCAGGCGTGCTGATTGGCGAGAAAGGCTATGACGTGGATAGCGCGATATTGCAGGGCTACGCCCATAAGCACTCGATGGCGGTTCTGATGGCCAATCACGCCGGGCTCACGGGTGGATGGCAATCGGCGGGTCGCAGTGCCGTCTGGTCTGAAGACGGCACGCTGGTTGCCGCCGCGCCAGGGCCTGGTGAGCTGTTGGTCGTTGCGCGACGTGATGCCGGCGCATGGCTGGGGCGGGTAGTTCCGGTGGTGGCGGGGCAATGACCTGGCATTTGCGTCGCGCCGAACTGGCTGATCGGGTATTTGCCCGAGAGCTGACGTGCCAGAACATGCTGCGCTATTACATTGGCCACGATCTGCTGTGGCAGGACCAAGCGTTCGAGGTTGCCTGGGATGGACGGGACAATTGGCTGATCATTCTTGACCAGATTCCTGTGGGATTTTTCAGCCTCAGTCGCGATCGCCGGGCGTTGTATATCCGCGAGCTGCAAATAGGCGAGGCGTTTCGCAGGCAGGGGGCTGGATCCTGGGCGATTGATCAGGTTATTGCCATGGCCCGCGCTGAAGGACTGCCGGCGCTGCGTCTGACCGTATTCAAAAATAATCCTGCGCAAAGCCTGTATAAGAGAAAAGGCTTGAATGTGTGTGGCGAGGACGAGTGTTTCCTGAGGATGCAGCTTGATTTCGGTACACCTGTGCTCTGAAACCCACGGCTGGCAAGCCTTCAATGATTAATTGAAACTTTTTAAATGACGCTTGCCGCTAGGTCTGTCTGGCAGTTTTTGCTAAGGTGTCCGGCATCCCAATAAGACCATATCGCGAGGTGTCTGCTTGATTAGGGTGCTAGTGGTCGATGACCATGATCTCGTTCGTACAGGCATTACACGTATGCTGGCCGATATCGATGGCTTGCAGGTGGTTGGACAGGCCGAGTCCGGGGAAGAGTCCCTGATCAAGGCCCGTGAGTTGAAACCCGATGTGGTCCTGATGGACGTAAAAATGCCCGGTATCGGTGGTCTCGAGGCCACGCGCAAGCTGTTGCGCAGCCATCCGGACATCAAGGTTGTCGCTGTCACGGTGTGTGAGGAGGATCCATTCCCTACACGTCTGTTGCAGGCAGGTGCCGCCGGCTACCTGACCAAGGGCGCGGGTCTTCCGGAAATGGTTCAGGCCATCCGCTTGGTGTTTGCCGGCCAGCGTTACATCAGCCCGCAGATTGCCCAGCAACTGGCGATCAAATCGTTCCAGCCAACCAATGACTCACCGTTCGATGCCTTGTCCGAACGGGAAATCCAGATTGCGTTGATGATTGTCGGCTGCCAGAAGGTGCAGATCATCTCCGACAAGCTCTGTCTGTCGCCGAAAACCGTGAATACCTATCGCTACCGGATCTTCGAAAAACTGTCGATCAGCAGTGATGTCGAGTTGACGTTGCTGGCCGTGCGCCACGGCATGGTTGATGCCAGCGCCTGATCATGACTGAAATATTCGATTCCGGCGCCTTCCTGGCGACTGTCAGTGGGCGTCCCGGCGTCTATCGCATGTTCGACAGCGAGGCACGCCTGCTGTATGTCGGCAAGGCCAAGAACCTCAAGAAGCGACTGGCCAGCTATTTCCGCAAGAGCGGACTGGCGCCGAAGACCGCTGCACTGGTCGGGCGTATCGCACAGGTCGAAACGACCATCACCGCCAATGAAACCGAGGCATTGCTGCTTGAGCAGACGCTGATCAAGGAGTGGCGGCCGCCGTACAACATTCTGTTGCGCGACGATAAGTCCTATCCCTATGTATTTCTGTCTGACGGCCAGTTCCCACGGCTGAGCATCCATCGTGGCGCGAAGAAGGCGAAGGGCAAGTATTTCGGCCCATATCCGAGCGCCGGGGCCATTCGCGAAAGCCTCAGCCTGCTGCAAAAGACCTTTTTCGTCCGGCAGTGTGAGGACAGTTACTACAAGAACCGTACGCGCCCTTGTCTTCAATATCAGATCAAACGCTGCAAGGCACCTTGTGTCGGTCTGGTTGAGCCGGAAGTTTATGCCGAGGATGTGCGCCACTCGGTGATGTTTCTTGAAGGGCGCAGTCACGCGCTGACCAATGAGCTGTCAACGGCGATGGAAGAGGCGGCGATCAATCTCGAGTTCGAACGCGCCGCCGAGTTGCGTGACCAGATTGCCTTGCTGCGCCGGGTCCAGGATCAGCAAAGCATGGAAGGCGGTACGGGCGACATCGATGTCATTGCAGCCTTCGTCAACCCGGGTGGCGCGTGCGTTCATTTGATCAGCGTGCGCGGCGGGCGAGTGCTGGGCAGCAAAAAACTTCTTTCCACAGGTGGGTATTGAAGAGGAGGTTGCCGAAGTCATGGCGGCGTTCCTCGGCCAGTACTATATCAGCAGCCCGGAACGCGACTTGCCGAGCGAACTGATCGTCAACGTCGTGCCCGAAGACGCAACGGCCCTGATCGACGCCATCCACGAGTTGCGCGGTCGCGAGCTGAGCATCAGCCACCGGGTGCGTGGCACGCGGGCGCGCTGGCAGCAGTTGGCGGTCACCAATGCCGAGCAAGCGCTGGGTGCGCGCCTGGCCAACCGTCAACACACGGCTGCGCGCTTCGACGCGCTGGCAGAAGTACTGAACCTGGATGAACCACCGCAGCGCCTCGAATGCTATGACATCAGCCACTCCAGTGGCGAGGCGACTGTCGCCTCTTGCGTCGTGTTCGGTCCGGAAGGTGCGATCAAATCCGACTATCGGCGTTACAACATTGAGGGCGTCACCGCGGGCGATGACTATGCGGCCATGCACCAGGCCCTGACCCGGCGCTTCAGCAAACTGAAGGACGGGGAGGGCAAGCTGCCGGATATTTTGCTGGTGGACGGCGGCAAGGGACAATTGTCGATGGCCCGCGACGTGCTCAACGAATTGGCGGTGCCGGATCTGATCCTGCTGGGTGTGGCCAAGGGCGCAACCCGCAAGGCAGGGTTCGAAACTTTGTATCTTAATGATGCCGCCCATGAGTTCACTTTGCGTGGCGACTCACCCGCGTTGCACCTGATCCAGCAGATTCGCGACGAGGCACACCGGTTCGCGATCACTGGCCACCGTGCGCGGCGCGGCAAAACCCGCCGTACGTCGACGCTGGAAGGTGTTGCAGGTGTAGGGCCGACCCGGCGTCGGGACTTGTTGAAACATTTTGGTGGATTGCAGGAGCTGTCTCGTGCAAGCATCGAAGAGATCGCCAAAGCACCGGGGATCAGTAAAAAGCTCGCAGAGTCGATTTATGCAAACCTGCATAGCGAGTAGAATGCCAACTCACCTCGTAGCCAGTTGTGCCGATGAATATCCCGAATCTGATTACCGTTCTACGCGTCCTGCTCATCCCGATCTTCATTTTGCTGTTTTACCTGCCTTATCAGTGGAGCTACATGGCCTCCGCCTCGGTGTTCGCCTTTGCGGCGGCCACTGACTGGCTCGACGGCTATCTGGCTCGTCGCCTGGAACAAAGCACGCCGTTCGGAGCCTTTCTCGATCCGGTTGCCGACAAGCTGATGGTGGCTGTCGCTTTGGTACTGCTGGTTCAGGAACACGGCAACTTGTGGCTGACACTTCCCGCAGCCGTCATCATTGGCCGTGAGATTGTCGTATCGGCCTTGCGTGAATGGATGGCAGAACTCGGTGCCCGCGCTCATGTAGCGGTGTCCAATCTCGGCAAGTGGAAAACTGCAGCGCAGATGCTGGCGCTGGTGATCCTGCTGGCCAATCCAAGAGACTTCAGTTTCTGGGTCTTGCTGGGTTATGCCTTGTTGATGATCTCGGCAGGCCTGACGTTGTGGTCGATGGTTCAATACTTGCGGGCCGCCTGGCCGCATCTGAAAACCGACGTTGAAAAGAAATAAAACTTTTTTGAATCAAAGGGTTGACGGGGCATCTGAAATCTATAGAATGCGCCACACCAAGCGGGAATAGCTCAGTTGGTAGAGCACGACCTTGCCAAGGTCGGGGTCGCGAGTTCGAGTCTCGTTTCCCGCTCCAAGTTTGTACGCGGTTGTTGTGGTGCTACTAAACAGCAATCGTTTGAGGCCGAGTAGCAAAATGGTTATGCAGCGGATTGCAAATCCGCCTACGCCGGTTCGATTCCGACCTCGGCCTCCACTCTAAACAAGCTCCGTAGATCCATGATTTACGGAGCTTTTTTATTTCCAGTGCGCTGCAAGATTTAGTCTTGAAATCAACCACTGTGAACTTGCTTCACCGGGACGTGATGTATATATTTCCCGCTCTGCTTTACAAGGCTTAACGCTGTCGGGTTTGCTGATCGACTGCTTTGAGCACTACACCGCGCTACCGCCCGAATGGCGAAACTGGTAGACGCATGGGACTTAAAATCCCCCGCTCGTAAGGGCGTGCCGGTTCGATTCCGGCTTCGGGCACCATCTAAAATCAAGGGTTTGCGGGCGAAAGCTGATGCAAGCCCTTGTTTGTTTTCAGATCGCCATTTTTAAATGGCTTCTCGCCAATTCTTCCGTTTCCCTTTTCCTCCTGTTTGCAAAGACCGTTGGTCACTTCTTGATGCAATCAATCCTGCGAGCGTCTACGTTTGTGGCTTGGTCGAAGATATCAAAAGTCATTAAGTGAACATTTGAGCTTGACCCGATGGCGTTGATATCAGGATGGATCTTGATCAAGGCGCGGTGCATCGTTCAGGCGATGGGCATTCAGCCCCCAGTCTGTCACGCCAGACCCGCCATTTTTGACGTGTTAAGGAGAACACCGATGGCAATCAATCAAGTGCACGCAGCAACCGATAAAACCGCTCTCGTCGAAGCCGAGGTGTACCGTTGGTACAATCTCTTCTTTCCGTGGTCGCGCGGTATGTCTTCCCGGTCGGAAGGCGCCATCAAACCCCTGTACGACGCGTTGGCGAATGACTTTCGTGTGGTACTCACCGATGGACAGATCATGAGTCGAGCGGATTATTGGGAGCGACTTTGGGGGTTGTACGGCGAGCGTGCTGGAAGCCCTGAATCGCACATCACCAACCTCTCGATCACAGCGCTTCCAGGGGACTGCTTCCTGGCCGTCTTCGATCTTGTCAAAGACGGCATCACCAAAAAGAAAGTCGATTCGGCGCTTATGCGCCTCGACCAGACCTCGTCATCCGGAATTTCATGGGTTTACGTGCATGAAAGCGAGCACGAAAGGGCTCTTGCGTAGGTCACTTGAGTTGTACTCTTGTGGCTAAAAAGCCTGGATGTTTTTAATGTTGGCAAAAAATCAGGCCCAGCCCCGTGCTGGGCTTTTTTGTATCTGCTGTTTGGTCAGAAAACAACAAGCCCAGGCATGCCCGGGCCCGTTTAGGGAATACATTTAGCGCGAATCAACCTCTTTTGCCGCCTGGGCGTTTAATCGTTCCTTGCGCCTGCGCAGCCAACTGAAGAATGCATGAGCCGGGTGTAAAAACGCCGCACCTGCGCATAGCAGCAAGATGATGAAAATGGCAATCAGCGGGAGGCTTTCGTGCGAGAACATGGTGGGGTACTCCTGTAGGCACTATGTTGGAACCCGCAGGCTAGACGCTTCTAGCCATGCTTGCGATGAACGTATGTTCATCCTCGGGCGCTTGAACTGTGCTACGGAGGGCTCACCAAAATGATCAAGTCCAGAGGTGCGCAGGCACCGGCCTCAGCTGAGGCCAGCGCCGTGCGTGGAGTGATTACGCAGATGTGTTTTCAGTTGCGTTTCGGCAGTTTCCAGTTCGGGCGGATGAAATGGCAGGTGTAACCATTCGGTATCCGCTCCAGATAGTCCTGGTGCTCGGGTTCCGCTTCCCAGAAGGGGCCCGCCGGTTCGATTTCAGTGACCACGCGCCCCGGCCACAGCCCGGATGCATCGACGTCGGCAGCGGTGTCTTCAGCAATGTCGCGTTGCTGTTCGTTAAGGTAGTAAATCGCCGAGCGATAACTGGGGCCGAGATCGTTGCCTTGTCGGTTGGGTGTGCTGGGATCGTGGATCTGGAAGAAGAACTCAAGGATTTGCCGGTAACTGATCACGGCAGGGTCGAAGACGATTTCGATGGCCTCGGCGTGGTTGCCGTGGTTGCGGTAGGTCGCATTCGGCACATCGCCACCGCTGTAGCCGACTCGCGTCTGCAGCACCCCGGGATAGCGTCGCAGCAGGTCCTGCATGCCCCAGAAGCAGCCCCCGGCGAGAATCGCGGTTTCGGTTTTTCCGGTCATGATCGTTTTTGCCTCTCGGTGACGGTGGATACGGGTTCTGGTTATGAGGGCGCGTTGGCTATTTGCAAGCTTGACTCAGGGTGAAGGGCTGGTCGAAACGGTGTTTTCAATAAAATGCCCTGACGATAAGGTCAGGGCATTGAGGGTTTCGAGCGGTGAACTCGTGGCAATTCGCGCTGAGTGATGGACGAAAACCAAGACATCAAGCGATTACACAAACGCTTGCCCGAAAAAGCCCCGTGGCAGGCGTTGCGGACCCGCCAGAGCGGTCAAGCGTGCGATCCATTCCGAGCGCCAGTTCGATGCACCATGATCAGCCTGTGTGTGGCGCGCTGCGCGCCGAGCAGCATTGCGCTGGGTTTTGCGCGCATTTTTGTAGGCATCGGTGTTGCGGCAACTGCGGCATTTGACGCGATTGAGTTCCTGGCTCGAGGCAAGGTTGTTGCCTTTGTGACCACAAGTCAGGTGTCCGTCTACTTTGAAATGGATAACCATGGATCAGTCTCCTGGTGACGTGTACAGGTTATGACTTCCCACGACTACGGGTGTTCGCCAGGTCGGCCAGGCGGTACGCGTTGAGACTGTCGTTTATTGCCATCCGGTCATCTGAAACGAGGCAGTGGCCGCTCGACAGGTTGCAGCGAAGACAGGGTGCTACGAATTAGCGGCGTATCTTTTTCGATGTCGTTCAGGCGATCACGTATGCGCAGGGCGGTCGGATGGCCGCCTTGATGATCGACCCAGTCGGCAATTTCCTTGCAGGCCGCAGCCAAGCGCGCCTGACGGGAGTCAAGCAGGGTGAGGAGGGTGGTGATGGACTCTTTTTCGGACATGGAGCACCTCCGTTCAGACAAACCGTTGAGAGGCAGCAAAAAGCCCGCGGGCTGCGAGCTCTCTGCCGTTGGGGCGCTGGTCAGTCAGCTGCTTTGAGTATAGACCCCGCCTGTCAATTGCATCAGCCGGCCGATTGTCGCGCCGGTCGCGGCGAGCTGGCCGCATTGAGCCTTTGGCATTCGCGCCGGGCATCTTCCTCAAGATCATAGCCGTCACCGATGAAGCCTCCGGTTCGGGTGTCATTGATCCGAAACCAGCTGCTGGATTCGGCAGGTTCATGCTGACTTTCCCCGGCGCGGCGGCCGTGAATGATGATCTTGTTGCAGCGCTTCACGACAAAGATGTCTTCCATGGCGTTACCACAGCAAATAGGTGTCAGATCAACTATAGAAGCCTTGGCCAATCGTGCAAAAAATAGCCAGTCAGTTCGTCGGTTGCAGCCACTCGGTGGCGCGCCAATCCAGGCGATGCGTCGGCTTCAACGCCTGTAGAAACTCTGGAACCTGGGAAACCGCGATTGATTGCTCGGCTACCAGCGCGATCAAGACGCGTCGATCATTTGCTCGAGAAACATCGCCAGCGCCACTTCCTCGGCGCGCAAGCCCTTGCGCACCCTCGGGCGTGGCAGTTCGGCCAGCGCACCGAGCAGGAAGCGCTCGACCACCGCCGGATGGATGTAGCATTTGCGGCACACCGCCGGGGTGTTGCCCAGCTGTTTGGACACGCTCTTGACCATCTCCACCACGTGCCGTTTCGCCTCGGCTTCCGACTCCCATTGCAGTTCGCGCAATACCGCCAGGGCCAGCGCGCTGCCGGCCCAGGTGCGGTAATCCTTGGCGGTGAAGTCGGCACCGGTGAGGGTTTGCAGGTAGCTATTGACGTCGTGGGAGCTGACGGTGTGCCGCTCGCCATTTTCATCCAGATACTGAAACAGATTCTGTCCCGGGATTTCCAGGCAGCGCTTGATGATGCGCGCCAGGCGACGATCCTTGACGGTGATCTGGTGTTCAATGCCGCTTTTGCCGCGAAACTGGAACAGAATCGCGCTGCCGTTGACCTCGACATGCCGGCTGCGCAGGGTGGTCAGGCCATAGGAGCGGTTGTCCCGCGCGTACTGGGTGTTGCCGACGCGGATCAGTGTGGCGTCGAGCAACGTGATGACCGTGGCCATGACCTTGTCGCGGCTGAAGCCGGGTGCGTCGAGCAGGGTTTCGAGCTGTTTACGCAACTTCGGCAGCGCCAGGCCGAACTCCCGCAGGCGCGAGTACTTGTCGGCGTCGCGCACCTCGCGCCAGCGCGGGTGATAGCGATACTGCTTGCGGCCTCGGGCATCGCGGCCGGTGGCCTGCAAGTGGCCACGCGGATCGGCGCAGATCCACACGTCGGTGTAGGCCGGCGGCACTGCCAGCGCGTTGATCCGCTTGATCTCATCGGGGTCGTTGATCCGTTGTCCGGCCGGATCGAAGTAGGCGAATTTGCCACGCAGTTTTTTACGGCGGATGCCGGGTTGGGTATCGTCGACGTAATGCAGGTCGGGCGGTAAGACGTCGGCTAGTGCGGTGTCGGGCATGGCGGTGTCCTTGGCGAATCGCTCTGTTATAGCGATTGACCGCAGGCCGTGGCCGTCGTGCCAACCAATTCAGGCCAGCACGGCGACGGCCTTGATCTGCGCCCACAAATGCTGGCCCGGGTGGATGCCGAGCTGATCCCGGGAAAACCGCGTGATCCGTGCCAGCAGCGGTGTGCCGCCGGCATCCAGACGAATCAGCACGTGCGCGGCGTTGTCCGCCGCCAGCTCGCTGACCACGGTCACCGGCAAGCGATTGAGGATGCTGCTGGCTTCGCTGTTGTGCAGGGCCAGACTGATGTCGCGGGCGTGCACCTTGCAGCGCAAGGCCTGACCGACCGCCATCGGCGCGTGCGTCACGCGGATGTTCATGGCCGTGGCCGGCAATTGCAGACTCAACAGTTGGTACTCGGCATCGTAGGCGCTGACCTGGCCTTCGATGATCACCCCGGCGTCATCGCCCAGTGCCATTGGCAGGTCCAGCCGGGCGAGGGTCTCGCCAATCGGGCCGCTGGCCAGGGCCTTGCCGTCGCTGAGCAACACCAGATGATCGGCCAGCCGCGCCACCTCATCCTGCGCGTGGCTGACATAGAGCACCGGAATGTCCAGTTCATCATGCAGGCGTTGCAGGTATGGCAGGATTTCGTTTTTGCGCTGGCTGTCGAGGGCCGCCAACGGCTCATCCATCAGCAGCAGTTTCGGGCTGGTCAACAGCGCGCGGGCGATACCGACACGCTGGCGTTCGCCGCCGGACAGATGCTGCGGATGGCGTTCCAGCAGATGGCCGATGCCCAGTAGCTCGGTGGCTTGTGCCATGTCGACCCGGCGCTGGGCCTTGGCAATGCGTTTGAGGCCGAACTGCAGATTGGCCAGCACTGACAGATGCGGGAACAGACTGGCTTCCTGGAACACGTAACCCAGCGCACGTTTGTGCGGCGGGACAAAAATCCGCCGTTCGCTGTCCTGCCAGACTTCGTCGTTGATCTGTATGAAACCTTGCTCGGCGCGCTCAAGCCCGGCGATACAGCGCAGGCAGGTGGTTTTGCCCGAACCGGAATGACCGTACAGCGCAGTCACGCCACGCCCCGGCAAATGCAGATCAATATCCAGGCTGAAACCCGAATAAGCGATTTTCAGACGTGCATCAATCATCGATCAGCTCCAGCCCGTGCGGGTCTTGCGGCTGGAGTAGAGCGCCAGCAACACCAGAAACGAAAACACCAGCATCGACCCGGCCAGCCAATGGGCCTGAGCATATTCCATCGCTTCGACATGGTCGTAGATCTGCACCGAGACCACGCGGGTCTTGTCGGGAATGTTGCCGCCGATCATCAGCACCACACCGAATTCACCGACGGTATGCGCGAACCCGAGGATCGCCGCGGTTACGAAACCGGGACGGGCCAAAGGCAGGATCACGCTGAAAAAAGTGTCCCAGGGATTGGCGCGCAAGGTCGCGGCCACTTCCAGTGGGCGGGTGCCGATGGCCGCGAACGCGTTCTGCAACGGTTGCACCACAAACGGCATGGAATAGATCACCGAACCGATCACCAGCCCGGTAAAGCTGAAGGTCAGCGTGCCCAGGCCCAGCCATTGCGTGAAGTGGCCGAGAAAGCCATTGGGCCCCATTGCCAGCAGCAGATAGAAGCCGATCACAGTCGGCGGCAGCACGAGGGGCAGGGCGACGATTGCGCCGATGGGGCCGCGCAGCCAGGAACGACTGCGCGCCAGCCACAGGGCAATCGGAGTGCCGACGACCAGCAGGATCGCGGTGGTCAGGGACGCCAGTTTCAGGGTCAGCCAGATCGCCGCGAAGTCGGCACTCGAGAGCGACATTTAGAGCTGGTAACCGTAAGACTTGATCACCGCAGCGGCTTTCGGGCCTTTGAGGTAGTCAACCAGCGCTTTGGCGGCGGCGCTGTCTTTGCCTTTGTTGAGGATTACCGCGTCCTGTTTGATCGGGTCGTGCATGTTCGCTGGAACGATCCACGCCGATCCGCTGGTGACCTTGCCGTCCTTGTAGATCTGCGACAGTGCTACGAAGCCCAGTTCCGCATTACCGGTGGACACGAACTGGTAGGCCTGAGTGATGTTCTGGCCTTCAACGATTTTGGCTTTGGTCGCTTCAGTCAGCTTGAGTTTTTCCAGCACCTGAGTGGCGGCCAGCCCGTACGGTGCGGCTTTCGGATTGGCGATGGACAGGTGCTGGTATTCATTTTTCTTCAGCACTTCGCCTTTGCCATCAACGTAACCTTCTTTCGCCGACCACAGCGCCAGAGTGCCGATGGCGTAGGTGAAGCGCGAGCCCTTGACGGTATCGCCTTCTTTTTCCAGTTTTTCCGGAGTGGTGTCGTCCGCCGAGAGGAACACTTCGAACGGCGCGCCGTTCTTGATCTGGGTGTAGAACTGGCCGGTGGCCCCGTAGGCGGCGACCAGTTTGTGCCCGGTGTCTTTTTCGAAGTCGGCAGCAATGGCCTGGATCGGCGCGGTGAAGTTGGCGGCAACCGCCACCTGCACTTCATCGGCGTGAGCGGCGCCCAAGACAAAAACCGACAGCAAAGAAGCCAGGCAAGCGGGGGCAAAACGTGAGGCACGAATGGTCATAACAGCTCCGTTATTGGCGAATGCAGAGGGCAGTTATTGTTGGAGGTGGACTGCACCGATGCGAAGGGTGAAACGCTATATAGCGAAATATATAGCGAAATGCCGTTAAACAGGAAGTGCTGTTGTATACAGGATGAGGCTGTGTCGCGCCTCATCCTGGATCGGGTCAGTGTCGGACCAGTTTTGTCAGTGCGCCTTGCGCCAGTTCCCGGGTCAGTTCGGCGCTGCTCAGCTCCTTGCCCAACGGAAAAGCCTGCCCGGCCCAGAGGTTGCTGAACTGCGCTTCGCTTTTTGCCCGCAAGGGCATCAGCGCTCCGCCGGCCAGCGGGAAGGCCGGGGCTTTCGCTGACATCGGGCCGATTTCGCGCATCACTCGATTGAGAATGCCGCGAGCCGGGCGGCCGGTGAACAGGTTGGTAATCGCGGTTTCGCTTTCCTTGGCGGTGCGCAGCGCCTGATGATGGGAAGCGCTGACTTTCGCTTCCGGGGTAAACAGATACGCGGTGCCGACCTGCGCTGCCGATGCACCGAGTATCAATGCCGCGGCCACCCCGCGCGCATCGGCAATGGCGCCGGCAGCGATCACCGGTACTTTCACCGCATCGACAATCTGCGGCACCAGGGCAAAGGTACCGACCTGACTGCTCAGGTCATCGCTGAGAAACATCCCGCGATGACCACCTGCCTCGTAGCCCATGGCGATGATCGCGTCGCATCCGTTTTGTTCAAGCCACACTGCTTCATCGACAGTCGTGGCAGACGAGAGGATTTTCGCACCCGTGGCCTTGACCCGATCCAGCAGGGATTTCTCCGGCAGGCCAAAGTGAAAACTCACGACTTCAGGACGAAACTCTTCCAGCACGGCGCACGCTGCCGCATCGAAGGGGGCCCGGTTGGACACCGGCGTCGGTGCATCGAAATCGACACCCAGTTCGCGGTAGTACGGCTCCAGCAGGTTTTTCCAGTCCCGCGCGCGCTGTTCATCGGCAGCCGGTGGCTGATGGCAGAAGAAATTGACGTTGAACGGCTTGCGAGTGTGCTCGCGAATGGTCTGCAGTTCTTCGCGCAGTTGCTCGATACTCAGCATTGCGGCGGGCATCGAACCCAGGCCGCCGGCGTTGCACACGGCGATCACCATGGCCGAATTCGTGGCACCGGCCATGGGGCCCTGGATGATCGGCAGCTCGATGCCGAGCAGGTCAAGAATGCGAGTGTCAGGCCATTGGCTCATGGAAGCGGTTCTCCGAACGATGAAACGGGGCAGGGACGGCAGAGCCGGTTTTTTAACAGCAAAACCGGACTCAGGGCCAGCGCGAATTTTCCGCGCACGGACAGCCATGCGCCGTCAGCGTCGATGAAAACCGCCGCCACCGCCACCAAATGAACGGTTCATGACTTGCGAGGAGTTGTGAAAGTTGTTGGTGCGCTGGTTGCCGAAGTTGCGCGCTGCAGATTCACGATTGAGGTTCTGCAGTTGGGCAGTGTTGTTGACCGGTGCCGTGCGGGTCGGGCTGCCCTTGACCATTGATTGCCAACCGTTGTCGGTTTTCTTGTAGACGTTACCGTCGTGCCCGGCATAAACGTTGTCGCCGACCCGTGCAGCGCCGCCGTTGCGGCCCCTGACGCCAGCATATTGCGTGGTTTTGTCGGTGTTGGGGTTGTACACCGCGCCACGGTTGGCGGTGACTTGCGTGCCGTTGCGTGCGTTGCCCGCCGTCACTCGGCCGCCGGCAATGGCGCCTCCGTTCGGCCCGACCACCTCACCGCTGCGTCCGGCCGCGTAGTTGCCGTTGTAGGCATTGTGTACGGCACCGCGCTGGCCCGCCGCAGCAATCCCGGTGCGCGAGTTATAGGACGAACCGACCTGACCGGCCCAGCGATTGCCGGTCCAGGCGTTGTAGCCGGCGCCGTAACGGCTGACGGTCGCGCGGTCGCCCACTGACGATAAATGTTGCCGGTGGT
>NZ_JABULD010000287.1:0-974 GCF_014060985.1 Pseudomonas sp. MD195_PC81_125 | reverse complement strand
TTTCCTTGATTGTCGGCTAAGGGTGTCCCGTGGCTAAGCGTTGGTACGTTGTGCATGCTTACTCGGGTTACGAGAAGCATGTCATGCGCTCGCTGATTGAGCGCGTTAAGCTGGCTGGCATGGAAGATGGCTTCGGCGAAATTCTGGTTCCCACTGAAGAAGTGGTTGAAATGCGTAATGGCCAGAAGCGCAAAAGCGAACGCAAGTTCTTCCCAGGCTATGTGCTGGTACAGATGGATATGAACGAGGGTACTTGGCACTTGGTCAAGGATACTCCTCGGGTGATGGGCTTCATTGGCGGTACCGCCGACAAGCCTGCTCCAATCACCGACAAAGAGGCGGAAGCCATTCTGCGTCGCGTGGCCGATGGTAGTGATAAGCCGAAGCCGAAGACTCTGTTTGAGCCGGGTGAGGTGGTTCGGGTTACCGATGGTCCATTCGCTGACTTTAACGGCACTGTCGAAGAAGTTAATTACGAAAAGAGCCGTGTCCAGGTGGCAGTGCTTATTTTCGGTCGCTCTACTCCGGTAGAGTTGGAGTTCAGTCAGGTCGAAAAGGTCTAACTGAACAAGCATCCCAACCCCGCAGCCCTAGGCTGTGGGGTTTTGTCGTCACTGGGATAAACGCGCAAGTAACCGGGGAGCCTTTCGAGGCGTTCGAACCCGTAATTGGAGTGCCTCATGGCCAAGAAGATTACCGCTTACATCAAGCTGCAAGTGAAGGCCGCTCAGGCTAACCCAAGCCCACCTGTTGGTCCTGCTCTGGGTCAGCACGGCGTGAACATCATGGAATTCTGCAAGGCTTTCAACGCCCGTACTCAGGGTCTTGAAGCAGGTCTGCCGACTCCAGTGATCATCACTGTCTACAGCGACCGTAGCTTCACTTTCGAAACCAAATCCACCCCTGCTTCGGTTCTGCTGAAGAAGGCGGCCGGTCTGACCAGCGGTTCCGCTCGTCCGAACACCGTTAAGGTT
>NZ_JABULD010000722.1:0-843 GCF_014060985.1 Pseudomonas sp. MD195_PC81_125 | reverse complement strand
CTGTTCAAAGAGCTGCCGAGCGAGACGCTGAAGCGTTAGCGATTGTCCCTCACGTGGGTTTGCGTTAGATCGTTGAAGTGGAGGGAATTGTCTTCGATATTCGTCGAAATACAGTTAACTCCACTAAATAGCCGTTTAGTAGAGCTATCAGCCTATCTGCCTTTCAATCAATGGAGCAGGCCATGAATCGAGGGAAAACAAAGAGCGTGGACGTGATTGCTGCACTGGATCTGCAGCCTCATGTTGAAGGCGGCTATTTTCGCAGGACTTTTCAAGCAGATCATCGCGCCATGCTGCAAACCACCCGTGGCCCACGTTACCTGATGACTTCGATCTATTACTTGCTGACGGAAGATTCGCCGGTGGGCCAGTTTCATTTCAACCAATCGGACATCCTGCATTTCTACCATCTGGGCGATCCCATCGAGTACAGCATGATCGCAGGTGACGGTTCGCTTCAAACATTGGTGATGGGTAGCGATATTCTGGCGGGACAGCTTTTGCAAATGCACGTGCCTGGTGGCATCTGGAAAGCATCGCGACTGCTTGAGGGTGAACACGGATTTGGTTTGATCAGTGAAACCGTGTCGCCGGGATTTGATTTCGCGGACATGGAGATGGGTGACAGACGCAGACTGACTGCGCAATTTCCACAGCACCGGATACTGATAGAAAAGCTGACGCGGTCTGCTGATTGAGGCTCACAAATTTCAGGCCAGACCGAGGGTTTGGAAAATGCGGTTTCTGGTGACCCTCTGGATTGAATGTAGCGTGCAACCGGGCTGATTCGGAAACATCTTGTTACGTGTAATGTATATTATGTTAAACGATGTATTACGTTAC
>NZ_JABULD010000832.1:0-586 GCF_014060985.1 Pseudomonas sp. MD195_PC81_125 | reverse complement strand
CAAAGTCGGTAATTGTAGCGGCGTCAGGTGCCGGCTGTCAGTTGCAGACTGCGTCTATCTGCGCGGTTTGCGCGAAATGTAGTGGTAACCATAAAAAACGAGCACTTTTTTTACGGTTATGTAGTGCCGAAATCGACCGGTGTTACGGAGGGTTACAGACATCGGCTAACAGTCGTCGAAAAATTGACTGCGCTGAAAGCCCCGGTTTTACTGGGCTGGCGCGAGGCGTAATTTTTTTGAACGGAATTTTGTTACCGATTGCGCGACAAGCGCGCATTGCTACAAGAGGTTCTCGGCGGCATAATGTAGCCCCTTTTTTCTGCCCCTACATGTGGAAGGTTCCCGTGACTCAGAAGCCCGACCAGTGTCTTGGTGAATGGATCGACCGTGAAGCACTCGCAGAAGCGATGATTCCGCTTATCGGTCAGCTCTACCGCAATAACAACGTGGTGAGCTCGATCTATGGCCGCAGCCTGATCAACCAGTCTGTCATCGCGATTCTCAAAGCTCACCGCTTTGCTCGCCACCGTTCCTCCGACGATAGCGAACTCTCCGTCCACGAAACATTCCCTCCTGCTTAAAGCCA
>NZ_JABULD010000831.1:0-1301 GCF_014060985.1 Pseudomonas sp. MD195_PC81_125 | reverse complement strand
TAGCTGGAAATGCAGTCCTTGCACGATATAAATCTGTAATTGGGACGAAGCCGCTTAATCACGAAGCATTGGCTGTCATGGTCGCTGCCATTTCCCATCCCCAACCAGGATGGGATGGTTATTCTGCAGGGCCTACGGACATAACACTGACGCCGGAGGAGCGATCAGGAACGGCAGCATGGATTCTAAGCCGCTCCAAAACCGTTTCGTTGAAGGAGCTAAGCCATGAGTAGACTGATAGCTGGAACAGAGCATGCTCTAGACGCGAATCAACCCTCGGATATTTTGCCGCGCATTGATTACGATCTTATCAAAGCCCACGGTTATGCAGCAGTGATCACACTGTTTCTATCAGCTCTTGCGGGCCTGCTTGTTGCTCTGAAGCTGACAATGCCCGATCTGCTGAGTAGCCACGCAGCGCTGACCTGGGGTCGCCTGAGGTTCGATCACACACAAGGTATTTTTTTTGGTTGGCTTGCCAATGCTTTCTTTGCGTTCTGTTACCACATGGTCCCGCGCCTGGCTGATCGCCCGGTGTTCAGTCGCAGATTGGGCTGGGTCATTTTCTATATTTGGAATCTTGGTGTCCTTTTGCCCGGATGGTTACTTATTTCCCTCGGGCTCGATAGCCCATGGTTCGCAATACAGTCTTTAGAATGGGCGGAGTTCCCAATGATCGTGGACCTAGTGGTAGTACTCGGTCTGATTTTGGTATGTGCCCAATTCGCGGGGCCTTTCTTGCTTAAGCGGCAACGAGGAGGCTTGTATATTTCGGCTTGGTACCTGATCGGCGGAGCCGTATTTACGCTGCTTGCATATCCAGTAGGAAATTTCGCGCCTGCATTTATCCCCGGCGCGCAAGGTGCTGCATTCAGCGGGCTTTGGATTCACGACGCAGTGGGTTTGTTCGTTACGCCATTTGTACTTGCGATCTCTTACTACATTATTCCGGCCGCCACCAATCGACCTATCTATAGCCACTTTTTGTCAATGATCGGTTTCTGGTTTCTATTCTTTTTTTATCCGCTCAATGGCACTCACCATTACGTCTATTCGGCTATCCCCATGGACGCGCAGAAGGCGGCCATTATCGCCTCCGTGTATTTGGGCATGGACGTGATACTAGTTGTATTCAACCAACTGATGTCACTGCGAGGCCAAGCTTCGACAGTCGCAAGCGATGTCCCTCTGAGGTTTGTCTGGACGGGCACGGTGTTCTATTTAATCGTCAGTTTGCAGGGCGCGTTCCAGGCTCTGATGCCGGTCAACCGATTGACTCACTTTTCCGATTGGGTTAATTG
>NZ_JABULD010000830.1:0-677 GCF_014060985.1 Pseudomonas sp. MD195_PC81_125 | reverse complement strand
CATCCGGATGCTGCGTGTGGTTCTGACGAAAAGACGTGACCCCAGACGCTCTTCAAGACGCAAAATCGAGCGGCTTACTGCTGCAGGCGTCACACCGGCTACCTGCGCGGCTGCCGTAAAACTGCCCGTTTCCGAGGCCAGGCAAAATAGCTCGATGCTTCCTAGCTGCAGGTCATCAAAATGACGCTTCATATTCATCACACCGAGTATTCGCGAAGTGCCCAAAGCATACCGATGTCGATGACACAGTGGCGAGGACCGCGGCTTTTATTCATTACACGGCGTCATAAATGAAGTAACCGGGCCCGCATTTATTCATTCAAGGCCAGCTTATAGAGTTCATTCCACTTGCCGTCTCATCATGCCGATGAGACGCGAACTGGAGACTTTCCCGTGCCTTTCATCAACGTTCGGATCACCCGCGACGGCGTTACCAGCGAACAAAAAGCACAGGTGATCGCCGAGATCACACAAACCATGCAGACGGTGCTCAACAAGGACCCGCACCTGACGCACATCGTGATCGAGGAAGTCGATACCGATAACTGGGGCTACGCAGGAATAACCACGACCGAGTACCGCCAGTCGCTGGTGGAGCCCAGGTAATGCTGAGGCACTTGAAACCGCTTTTTTCAACTATCGAGGCATTATCATGAGCCATTCAAAAAAARTCGTTG